>JADZBF010000363.1 GCA_020852215.1 Lysobacter sp.
CGATCGTAGCCGAAACGCAGCTGGTGGTCGCCGACCACCCACTCGCCGTCGATGCGCAAGGCGTCGCGCTGGTCGCCGCCGTCCGGACGCTCCTCGGTCGTCGCGGACCAGCAGCCGGCAATCGGATTCGGCGTGTCGCGGAAATCGAACACCAGCGGGCAGCTGTTGTCGGCGATCGACTGACGCTTGTACTTGCCGGTGCCGTACAGCGCCGACAGCGTGAAGTTGTCGGTCAGGTAGCCGGTGTACTTGGCAATGAAGTTGCTGCCGCCCTCCTCGTAACGCGTGGTGCCGATGTCGGTGCCGCGGTCGTTGTTGTCGTCGAGGAAGGACACCATCGTGTCGTCCTTGCGCGTGTCCGAGAAGCCGGTGACTTCCAGCAGGTGGTTGTCGCTGATGTTCCAGTCGATCTTGGCCAGCCAAAGCGGATCGGTACCGTCGTTGCTGTAGTAGCGGCTGTTGACGATGTTGCCGGCGGTTTCGGATTCGCGCTGGTTCTGCTGCGCCAGCGCGAAGAAGAACAGACGGTCCTCGATGATCGGTCCGCTCGCGTAGGCGGCGTAGCTGACCGAATCGGCGCTCTCGTTGCCGTTGCGGTTGTAGAGGTCGCCATCGGCGTAATGCACGTCCGGGTTGTCCTCGGACAGCGCATCCGGCGACCAGTACGCGTTCGCGCCGAAGTGCCAGTCGTTGCCGCCGCGCTTGGTGATGATGTTGATCACGCCGCCGGTGGATCGGCCGAATTCGGCGCCGTAGCCGCCTGTCTTCACCTGCGTTTCCGAGATCGCCTCGAACGGCAGCTGCGAATAGGCCACGCCCTTGTAGATGTTGGTGACGTTGAAGCCGTTGATGTAATACGCGTTCTCGGCCACCGACGAACCGCCGAACGAGGCCAGGTTGCCGAATGCGGTATCGCCGCGCGTGGTGCCCGGTGCGAGCAGGGCCACGCCGGTGACGTTGCGCGCGACCGGCACCGCGTCGAACTGCGCTTCGGTGAAGATCGACGTGGATTCGACCGAGGACAGATCGATCGGATTGACCATGTCGCCGGTCACTTCGACCACGTCGAGCGCGGCGGCATCGGACGCGAACGACACTGCCGTACCGGTGCCGACATTGACGCTGACCTCGCGCGACTGGCCGTCGTGGCTCACCCGGTAGCGGCCGGTCGGCAGCGCACCGGCACGGAAATTGCCGTCGGCGTCGACCGCGACTTCGCGCTTGAGGCCGGTCGCCAGATTTTCGACGACGACCGTACCGCTGGCCGCCTGGCCGAAGATGTAGCCGCTGGTGTTCGACTGCGCATGGGCGCCGTGCGCGGCCATGGCCACCGCAAGCGCCAGCGCACTGCGCCTGAAGGTGTTCAATCTCGACATGTTGTTGCACTCCTGAATCGGGGAACGTGTCCGATGGGTGTACTCGGCAGGACACGCACAAGCCGACGCGACGACGGACGCCACGACACCGAATTCGAGGCTAGGCGGCGTTTGTTAGACCGGCGATCACTTCGCCGTCGCCGCGGCGCGTTCGGGAATCAGCGGCATCGGCGGCGGAACGACCGGCATGACGCGCGACGGTCGTCGCGTGGCCGCGGGCGCGGCCCGAGGCCGGTTGCGCCGCCGCCAAGCCTCGACGCGGCGAACGACGGCGCAACCGCGACCCGGCGGAGGTTTCCAGACTCGGAACCGGATCGTGCCCCCAGCATCGCGCGCCCGTTCATTGCACGCATGCACGCGGGAGCGAACGGTCGCCCCGGCAGCGCGAATGGCCACGTCGCAGGATCGAAACGATCGGTCCGGCCGCAGGACGCGAAAATCGCGCGTCAATCGTCGATGCGGATCTCGACGCGATAGGCGCGTTCGCCGATGCGGCCACTCCCGAAGGAGACTCGGTCGCCGTAGCGCAGCTCGAAACGCGTCCGGCTGCTCTCTTCGCCGTACCCGGTACCGGGACTGGAGCGCAACGCTTCGCTGGCGATGCTCTCGATGCGCAATACGGTGGCACCATCGTCACGCCGCGCTTCGACGCGCAGGCTGCCGCCGTCGCGATAGGGCGCGACCGCATGACGCACCGCATTCTCGACCAGCGGTTGCAGCACCAGCACCGGCACGTCGACGTCGCGCGTCGCGGCGTCCATCGCGACCACGGCGTCGAGCCGGTCGCCGAGACGGGTACGCTCGATGTCGAGATAGCGTTCGACCATCGCCATTTCCTGGGCGAGATCCTGCATCGTGGTGTGGCGCGCATCGAGCATGTCGCGCAGGAAGCCGCCGATCTGGATCGCGAAGTGCTGCTCCTTCGACGCCTCCGGCAACATCGCGACCAGCGCATTCATCGCGTTCAGCGTGAAATGCGGCGACAACGAATTCTGGATCGCGAGCATGCGCGCACGCGCGGCTTCAGCTTCGGTACGCAGGCGTCGCGATTCGCCGTCGCGCCATTGCGCGATCGCGACGAAGCCGAGGTAGACCAGCACCTCCAGCATCAGCGTCCACGGAAACGTGCGCAACCAGAACACTTCGAAGCTGCCGCCGAGGACACGGAACAGTTCGGCGGGCATGCTCATCGCCAGCAGCCACGGCCGCAACGTGCAGACTGCGGCGCCGGCCACGTAACCGATGGCGACATGGATGAGGGTGCCGCGAACCCGATGGCGACCGTCCAGC
>JADZBF010000364.1 GCA_020852215.1 Lysobacter sp.
ATCGGGCCCCAGGTGATGCCGTAGCGGGCTTGGGTCAAACAACCCAGCGGGCCTTTCAAGCCCTTCACGTTGGGTAGGCGGCTGGAATCGGGCACCCGCACGTTGTCGAAGAACAGCGCGCTGGTGACCGAGGCGCGCAGGCTCATCTTGTGTTTGATTTCCTGGGCGGTGAAGCCCGGCATCCCTTTTTCGAGCAGGAAGCCCTGGATGCCGTCGTCGGTCTGCGCCCACACAATGGCGATGTCGGCCAGATTGCCGTTGGTGATCCACATCTTCGAGCCGTTGATCACCCAGTCGTCGCCGTCGCGCTTGGCGTTCGTCTTCATATTGGCCGGGTCGGAGCCGCCGTGCGGCTCGGTCAGGCCGAAGCAACCGATGACTTTGCCCGCGGCCATGTCCGGCAGCCAACGCTGGCGTTGTTCTTCGCTGCCGTAGGCGTAGATCGGATACATGCACAGCGACGACTGCACGCTGACGAAACTGCGGATGCCGGAATCGCCGCGTTCAAGCTCCTGGCAGATCAGGCCGTAGCTGACGCTGTTGAGGCCGGCGCAACCGTATTGCTCGGGCAAGGACGAGCCGAGGAGGCCCAATTCGGCGATTTCGGGCACCAATTCCTTAGGGAACCGGCCTTCGTCGAAGGCTTGGCCGATGATCGGCAGCACGCGCTCATCGGTGAAACGAGCGACGGTATCCTGCACCGCGCGCTCTTCTTCGGTGAGCAGGGAACGGACGTCGTACAAATCGTAGGGATGCAGAGCCATGGCGTGGAGGTCGATCCGGGCAAAACGCCATTGTAAGGGGGCAACCTGCGCAATCGATACCTACGAATAGGCCAAGAAAGATCGGCGAAACGCCGATAACCGGCGCGAACCCGTCGATTTCGCCAGCCTACGCACGACGACGGGGCCGAATCGCTCCGGCCCCGCCCGTTTCATGGCCGCCACGCGCTCGGTGGCGGCGGCCCTTCGATGCTCGGTCCCCGCGTCAACCAACTGCGTATCAACCGCTCGTCGAGACGCCCGTTTCCGCCATCTCGGTCACCACCTGCCCGTCGATGACCGGCAGGCGTTCGCCCGGCTTATCGTCCATCCGCACGTGACTGTTTTGGCCGCCATAACGATAGGTCACGTCGTAGCCGACCACTTTCGACTCGGTGCCGAGCGTGATCCGCTTACCGGGCTTTTGGTCGCTACGCAGCATGCCGGTGCGGCCGTTCGGCTCGCGATAGGTCACATTCCAGGCCACCGTTTTGCTGCTGGTCGTGGTGGACGATTCCGTGCGGCACTGGCGTTCGGTGCGGCTCACCACTTTGCCGCCGACATGGCGTTTGTCGATTTCGCGACCGGCGAAGCCACCGCCGACCGCACCGGCCACGGTAGCGAGCTTGCGGCCATCGCCTTTGCCGACCTGGTTGCCGACCAGACCGCCGATCACCGCGCCGGCAACGGCGCCGCCGGCGTTACCGTCGCGTTCCGGCATGCGTTCTTGCACCGCCACGTCCTCGCAGATTTCGCGCGGTACGGTGGCGACGGTGGTTTCGCGCACCGGCTCGGTGCCGATGACGGTGCCGTACAGCGTGCGGCGCTCGGAAATGGGCTTCACCCCGACCACTTCGGCGTAGTCCAAGCGGCCGGCGGTCGGGATCGAAATGCGATTGTCGGGCGGCAGATCCAAGCCGTCGGACGATGGCGTGGGCGCCGCGATCGGCATGGTCGCATCGACAGCCGCGGTGGCGGCTTCGGTCGTAGCCTCCATCGCCCTGGGCGCTCGATTATTGAGATACGCGGCGGTGGCGACGCCGCCCACAAGCAGAGAGGCGATGGCGACAGCGAGTGTCTGGTGTTTCATGGGAAATCCCTCTTGCGGTCTACGCCGCGTTGCGTGGAGAGGGATTGCACCATCGACGGGCTGAACCCAACCGCATAAATGCCTGAGACTGAACGGAATTCGCGCTAAGTCGTTCAGGCAAGCGTCGGTCTGGAGCCCGAAATTCGCGATTTCCGACGTTTCGAGACGAACGAAGGCGCGCGTCTGCGGCACTTCGCGAAAAAAGCCACGCGGGCAACCCCACGGTCGGGCAACGCGTGCTAGCGTTTCGCCATTCGTTCTTTCTTGAGGCGCGCTGTCATGGCCAATCCGCTCGTCGGTCCTTTAATCGGCTTTTTGGGTCGGCTGAGTTATCCCAAGCTGTTCGTGCTGACGCTGGGCTTGTTCGTCGTGGATTTCTTCATTCCCGACGTCATTCCCTTCGCCGACGAATTGCTGCTCGGCCTCGGCGCGATGTTGCTGGCGAATTTGCGCAAGAAGCCGGCCCCCACGGTCGAGACCTCGAAGCAAGCCGCCAAGCCGCCGATCGAAGGCCAAAAAGTCTCCTGATCGGCGTCGCGCATGCTGGTCGATAGCCACTGCCATCTCGACGCCGAGGAATTCGACGCCGATCGCGACGCGGCGGTCGCCCGCGCGCGCGCCGTCGGCGTTTTCGTACAGATCGTGCCGGCGGTGGATGCGGCAAGCTGGGAAAAACTGCGCACGGTCTGCGCCGCATCGCCGGGCCTGTATCCGGCGTATGGCCTGCATCCGATGTACCTGGAACGGCATCGCCCGGAGCATCTGTTCGCGCTGCGCGAGTGGATCGAACGCGAACGTCCGGTGGCGGTGGGCGAATGCGGTTTGGATTTTTTCGTCCAAGGCTTGGATCCGGCATCGCAGCGCGAGTATTTCGACGGTCAACTGCGACTGGCGCGCGACTTCGCATTACCGGTCATCGTGCATGCGCGGCGCGCGGTGGACGATGTGCTCGCCGCGATTCGCCGCTTCGCGCCGCTGCGCGGTGTGCTCCATAGTTTTTCCGGCAGCGCCGATCAGGCGAAGCGGCTGTTCGATCTGGGGTTTCTGATCGGCCTCGGCGGCCCCGTCACTTACGACCGCGCGCAGCGACTGCGCGGATTGGCCGCGACACTGCCGATCGAATCTTTGCTGTTGGAAACCGACGCGCCCGACCAACCCGACAGCGCGCATCGCGGACAACGCAACGAACCGGCGCGGCTGCCGATCGTGCTCGATGCGATCGCGAAACTGCGCGGCATCTCGCCCGATACGCTGACCGAAGCGACCACTGCCAATGCAAAGCGACTGTTCGGGATTTCGCTCGCGTCGTAGATCGCAAAGCGGCACACGATCTTTCATAGGGTGCGCCTGCGGCGCACCGCGCCCTACAACGCTTGAAACGAAAACGGTGCGCC
>JADZBF010000365.1 GCA_020852215.1 Lysobacter sp.
CGCGTCACTACGTCCTGACCTTTTCGTGCCCGGACCGCCCCGGCATCGTCAACGCGGTGTCCGGGCATTTGTTCGGTCACGGCGCGAATATTCTCGAATCGCAACAGTACAGCGACCCGGAAACCGATCGTTTCTTCATGCGCACGGTGTTCGCTTTGGTCGAAACGGGCGCGTCGTTCGACGCCCTACGCGAAACGTTCGCGGTGCCCGCCGGGCGCTTCGGCATGCAGTGGACGATGCGCGATCGCGGTCAGCGCAGGCGCGTGCTGCTGATGGCGTCGAAATTCGATCACTGCCTCGCCGACGTGCTGTATCGCTGGCGCACCGGCGAGCTGCCGATGGACATCGTCGCCATCGTCTCGAATCATCCGCGCGAGACCTATCGGCATATGGATTTCGAGGGCATTCCGTTCCATCACCTGCCGGTTCCGCCCGGCGGAAAAGACGAACAGGAAGCGAAACTCTGGGCGCTGATCGAAGACACCGACGCCGAATTGGTGGTGCTGGCGCGCTACATGCAGGTGCTGTCGAACGCATTGACCGAAAAATTATCCGGCCGCTGCATCAACATCCATCACTCGTTTCTGCCCAGCTTCAAGGGCGCGCGGCCGTATCACAGCGCGCATGCGCGCGGCGTGAAATTGATCGGCGCCACTGCCCATTTCGTCACCGCCGACCTCGACGAAGGCCCGATCATCGAACAGGACACGCAACGCGTCAGTCATCACGACACGCCCGAAGACCTGATCCGCATCGGCCGCGACATCGAACGCCGCGTGCTGGCGCATGCGCTGCGGTGTTATCTGGACGACCGGATTCTGCTCAACGGGCAGCGGACCGTCGTTTTTTCGGTGTAATCGCCGCATCGAATCGCAGCCGCCGCGAATCGGCTTCGTACGAGCGGCTTCAGCCGCGACCGATCGTTCGCTATGTTTCGCAAAAGAGCGGGCAGCGATTGAATCGCGGGCGGCTCGATTTTTGTCTTCGGAGTGGGTTTAGCGGAGCTTCGCTCCGCTCTACGGGGTGGATGCGATCGTATCGTTCTGCGAAACATCGGATCGGTCCGGCCGTAAACGAAACGCCCGCCGAAGAGGCGGGCGTTCGGGAACGCACGAGATCGGCAGCGAATTCAGCGCCGAGCGTCGGGTCCTTTGGGGTCGGCGCCGTAGCGATTCTCGCCGGGCGTACCTTCCAGGCACATGAAAACCAGCACGATCAATCCACCGATCGACGGGATCAGGTTCAACAGCACGAACCAGCCGGATTTATCCTGATCGTGAAAGCGACGCACTTGCACCGCGATCGAAGGGATGAAAAAGATCAGTATGATCAGCCCGAACAGGCTAGCACCCAAGGCGCCCATGCCGCTCAATTCGTTGCTGTCCGCGCTCGTCGCGATACCAGCGACTGTGAGAATCAAAGCCGGAATCATCAGCAGGCTGTACAACAAAACGAACATCCAGTACTCCTTGCGCCTGGACCGTCCCTCGAAATCGAAATACCGTTTCAGCGGCATCAACATCCATTCCACGAAAGCCCCCTCAATATGCGTGATGAGACGGCGATAGTGGCATAAGGCCGCGGCGGAATGAAGCCTTTTTGCGCGATTAAACGGCGTTTCGTCCCGGCGACCGCATCCGCGCCGCGCTCAATCGATCGGCGTGGGCACGCCGTCGCGAAGCAGGTGGACCCGCGGGGTCAACGGTCGTTGCGCGTCTTGAAACAATTTCGACGCCAACGCGCGCAATTGCGCGACCGCGCCTTCGTTGGCGGAATCGGCGAACAGCAGGATGTCGTGGCCGGGACAGGCCACCGCCGGCGCGCCACGCATGTGCGCGCTTTCGCGTGCCCAAAGATCGGCGAACAAGATCAGCGACGGCTCGTAATTGCCGTCGGCGACGACCATCCCGATCTGAGGCCCGCGCTTGACGTCGATGCCGGGCAGCAAGCCGCGCAGGTTACGCACGGCATGCGCGCGCAGATCCGCGCGGGGAATACCGATCGCATCGAGTTCGTCCTGCGCCAAGTACGCGATATTGCTCGGGGTATCGATGGCGTAGACCACGATCAATTCGTCGGTCAAGTCTTCGTACACGTTGCTTTGCGCTTTTTCCTCGTTCATGCGCCGCATCGACGCCTGCACATCGCTCAGCCACGCGCGCGTCTTGACGATCGGCACGATGCGGTCCGGGCTGCGATCCAACCCGCGCGCAGCTTCGGCGTAAGAGCGCACGAAGCGTTCCAGCACCGCCATGCGGTCTTTCGGCGATTCCGCCGCGTACGCGCGATAGGCGTTGTCGAGAAAAATGCGATGTTCGCCCTGCGTGCCGGCATCGACGGTGAGTTCCAAATCGCCGACGATCTGGACCCGCGCGCTAGGCACCTCGGCGGAGAGCATGCGCTGCGCGAGCTCAGTGAACGCCTGCGGCGTCGGCAGTTCCTCTTTGGCGCCGAACAGACCGCGCAAACCCGACAAGAATCCCGCCATGCCATCACCTTCTATTCGTAGTCGAAATCGGCAGTTGAAATCGGTAGTTAAAATCGGTAGTTAAAATCGGTAGTTGAAAAAAAGGCGACCAAAAGAATGGTTGAACCCACTCATCGAAGTCTCTGCACCAACGACAGGCGCAGCGGCTCTCAGTCGAACGCCGCCTCGAGCGCATCGCTCAAGCGCTCGACCGCGACGACCTCCAAGCCTTTGTACGCCGACGCCGACGCGCCGGTTTTCGGCGCATTGGCTTTCGGCACGATCGCGCGCTTGAAACCGTGCGTCGCCGCTTCCTTCAAACGCTCTTCGCCGTTGGGCACCGGGCGAATTTCGCCGGACAGCCCCACTTCGCCGAACGCGATGGTTTTCTCCGCGAGCGGCCGGTCGCGCAGCGACGATAGCACCGCGAGCAGCACCGGCAGATCGGCGGCGGTTTCCTGCACGCGAATGCCGCCGACCACGTTGACGAACACGTCCTGATCGCCCACCACGATGCCGCCGTGGCGATGCAGCACCGCGAGCCGCATCGCCAAACGATTCTGTTCGAGGCCGACGGCGACGCGGCGTGGATTGGACAGCGGCGAAGCGTCCACCAGCGCCTGCACTTCCACCATCAGCGGCCGCGTGCCCTCGCGCGTCACCAACACGCAACTGCCGGGCTGCCGCGCGCTGCTGCCGGAGAGGAAAATCGCCGAGGGATTCGGCACTTCACGCAAGCCTTTATCGGCCATCGCGAACACGCCGAGTTCGTTCACCGCGCCGAAGCGATTCTTGAATGCGCGCAGCACGCGAAAGCGACTGCCGCTGTCGCCTTCGAAATACAGCACCGCATCGACCATGTGTTCGAGCACGCGCGGACCGGCGATGCCGCCTTCCTTGGTGACGTGGCCGACCAGAAAAATCGCGGTGCCGGTTTCTTTCGCGTAGCGCACCAAGCGTGCGGCGCTCTCGCGTACTTGACTCACCGAACCGGGCGCGGCGGTCAGCGATTCGGTCCACAAGGTCTGGATCGAATCGGCCACGATGACCCGCGGCCGCGCGCCCACGGCTTGCTCCAGGATGCGTTCGACGCAGGTTTCGGCCAACGCGGCGAGACCGTCCAACGGCAGATCCAACCGCGTCGCGCGGCCGGCGACTTGCGCCAAAGATTCCTCGCCGGTGACGTACAGCCCCGGCATGCGGCCGGCCATTTTCGCCATCGCCTGCAGCAGCAGGGTCGATTTGCCGATGCCCGGGTCGCCGCCGACGAGCACGACAGCGCCTTCGACCAAGCCGCCGCCCAGCACGCGGTCGAATTCGCCGATACCGGTGCCGGTGCGGGCATCTTCGCGCTGCGAGACGTCCTTGAGCGCAGTGACTTTGGGCGGATCGACCCGCCCGGCCCAGCCGTCGCGGCGTGCGGCGGGCGTCTGCGCGGATGGCGCAGGACCGAGCACGATCTGGCTGAGGCTGTTCCAAGCGCCGCATTCCGCGCACTGGCCCTGCCATTTGCCGTGCTCGGCGCCGCACTCGCTGCAGACGTAGGCGACTCGGGTTTTCGCGGGGGATTTGCTCATCGAGGCCAGGCTAAGCAACGGACGGAACGCTACTTTACCCGGCTCCGTCGCGCGAGGTGAGACGCGACCTGCGCAGGCTCCGCGAGGCGCGTCGTCGCGCATGCAAGTCATCGGAGCGACTCGCCCTGACGAAGCCGCATCGAGGCGCGTCCTAGGATCGTGTCTCCTACGATCGTACCGCCTAGGATCGTGCTTCCTAAGATCGTGCCGCCTAGGATCGTGCCGCCTCGGGCGCGCGTCGTTCAGGGGGGCGCTCGACGAGCGCATTGAACGAGTGCGTTCGTTGACAGCGCTCGCCAAGCGCGTGCACGTATCGCGTGCACGTATCGCGGACGCGTATCGCGGGCGAGGCGCGAGCATGCGACGCGCACGATGCGACCGACAGATCGCATACGCATGCGTCTTGATGCGATCGCACAACGACCGCACAACGACGACTGCACAATGAGGTTATAAAATCGCTAAAAAAAGCCGCCAATCGCCTTCGATACGTGCGCGTGCGCACTTATTTCTCAAGCGAAGCGCTCGATTTTCGGACTGCTATCACACGCTCGACGCGGTTCACGATTCTTTCATTGACACTGTCGCGGTGCGCATGCAGTATCGGTCGCGGTTCAATGGTTCGACGCGCGAGATTCGACGACGCACCGCCATCGACTGGCCCACGCAATCGTTATCGCATTGCAATAAACGCGCGACGCTCACTCTTCGCGCGCATCGATCGAAGGACCGACCCGAGTGCACGAAGCACAGTGCATTCAGCGCACCGACCGCCACGACGTTAGGACAACCCCCGACCGCGGCGGCTCGGACACACGTACGATCTTAATGGAGGAAGACATGCGTAAGATTTCATCGAAAGGACAATCGCGTCGCTCGTTCGGCGCCGCGCTGGCGTTTGCGGCGCTCATCGTCGGCTTCGCGCAAGCTCCGGCGATGGCCAAGGAACCGACGGAAGAAAAGAACTGGATGCGCGAATACGTCAAATTGCGCGTCACCGAAAGAATGATGGCCGCCATGCCGGACCTCACCGCCGCCGACATCGACCAGATGCTGCAACCGCGGATCGTGGGCGGCACCGTCGCCGGTGCGGCCGACAATCGGTTCCAAGTGGCGCTGCTGACCAAGAGCGTCGCCAACAACTACAACGCCCAGTTCTGTGGCGGCACGCTGTACAAGGCGAATTACGTCGTCACCGCCGCGCATTGCAGCGACTTCGTCACCGCCGGCCAAGTGCAAGTGCTGACCGGCACGCGCAACCTGGACGGCACGGGCGTGCGTCGCAACGTGACAAGCATCTCGATCCATCCGAGTTGGAACCCAAGCACCTTCAACAACGACGTCGCGGTATGGCGTTTGTCCACATCGGCGACCGGCATTCCGCTGGCTTCGCTGGCGACGGCCGATCCCGCCGTCGGCACCAGCTTGCTGGCCACCGGTTGGGGTGCGTTGACGGAAGGCGGTAGCTTCCCGATCAACCTGCGCAAAGTCTCGCTGCCGCTGGTGAGCCGCACCAACTGCAACGATGCCAACTCGTACAACGGCCAAATCACGACCAGCATGCTCTGCGCCGGTCGCGACAGCGGCGGCATCGACACCTGTCAGGGCGACTCGGGCGGCCCGTTGGCTCGCGGTTCGGTGTTGACCGGCATCGTCAGTTGGGGCACCGGCTGCGCGCGGCCGAACAAGTTCGGTATCTACACCCGCGTCTCGCAGGCGACGATCCGCAACTTCATCACAGGTATCGCGGGTCCGTAACGATACACCGCAGGAATCCACCGCATGCGGCGCTCAGGCTCGTATTCGGTGCGCGTTACCGACAGGCCGTCGAAAGACGGCCTGTCTTGTTTGGGGCTCGCTCCCCGTATCGCTACGTGTCCCTATCGCGCTTCCACCGAACGGGCGATGCACCATTGCGCGAACCAGTACGTCGACAGAATCGAAAGCTGCGCCTGCGGAACGACGCCAGCGAACTTGTCCCAGGCCAGCAGACTGTCGCTGAGCACGAATGCCACCCCGCCCACCGCCGCGAAGCGCACGCTCCGTGGCGTCTCGCGCGATAGCGCGGGCGTCCACGCGCGCGCGATCGCGAACGTGGCCATCGTCATCAGCACGACAACGTACGCCAGCACCGGCCCTTTCAAATCCGCCCCGATCCGCGGCAACAAACCGCTCAGATTCGCCACGGCGACGCAGAGCAATATCGCACCTGTGGAGACCCGCGATCGCATCGATGAACCCGGTGCGAAGGCGACGATATAACCGATGTGCGCCAGCAGGAATGCGATCAAGCCTGGCACGAACCCATCGGTCGGCGACATCAGCAACACGTCCCCGATCAGCGACAGCGTCATTCCGACCAACACCGCGCGTCGGTAACGCGCGTTGAGTACCGGCGACGACGACAGAGCAAGCAGGAAAATCAACACCGTCGTCAACGGTTTGCCGACATGGAACATCCAGACCCAGGGTGCGTCGGCCCCCGCGCCGACGATGGCGACGATGGCCGATAGTGCGATGGCGATGGTGAGCGCGCGCGAGGACATGATCGGACGTCGTAAATGCCGGAACCGGCTTGCGGCAGGATAACGCCCGGAAGATAGCGGGGCGTCGCTCTTCGAAGAACGCCTACCTGGACCAGCCGATCTCGCGCGCGGTGGCTTCGCCGATCGCCGCGTACTGCAGGCTTTCGGGAATCGTCGCCTCGGTTTCCGAGATCGGGATACGGCCGCCCATGATTTCCGCGATGGTTTGCGGATAGCGGGGCGATCGCGCGGGTTCGGCGTAGCCGCCCGGATACAGCGGCAAATTGGTCGTGCGCTCGTACTTGTCGGTGGCGCCGACGGTATGCAGCAACTCGTGCGCGATCACCACATTGTTCTGGCCCGCCATCTCCGGCGCGGCGAAGGCGTTGACGACCCCGATCAAGCCTTTCTCCAAACCGATCGAATGCGCCAACCGCGGATGCGTTGCGGGGTCGTGGAACACCACGAAGATACGCACCTGCGCCGGCATGCCTTCGGCATCGCCGTGCTTCCACGCCCAGTAGCGCAGACGCAGGCTCCACGCCATCACGCCGAGGACATTGCCGCCTTCGGGCGGCATCGGCGGTTTGGAGGTCACCTCGGGCGCCAGGGCGACGCGTACCGGCGCCTGACCATAGGTCAATTGGACGCCGTAGCGTTTCGCTTGCTCGGCCATGAAGACATCGACCGATTTGAAATGCTCGGCCGTCAATCCGGCGATGTAGCGCGCCGACGCATCGCCGCCGTCGCCGTTGATCGGAAACACCACCACCTGCAGCGGATGCTCCCAGGCCACGGCCTGCGCACGGCTGCGCCACGCGTTCATCGCGACGATGAACAATACGAGCAGCAAGACGGCTATACGGATTTTCTTGAACATCGCGATCGTTCGATGAGACCGGCCGGGTCGAGAGCGGAATGCAGGATGCGGAAAGCGAGCGGCAAATCGTGGCAGAAAATCGCCGAAGAAAGATCGTCCAGAAAAAAACCAGAAAACCAATCCGGAAAACCAAGCCAGAAAATCGGACCAGAAAACCAGCCACAAAAAACCCCGCCGAAGCGGGGTTTCGTGCGATCCGACCTGTTAGATGCGTTCGTTAGCGGTTTCGTCGCGAGACGCATCGACCGCAGGCCGTGGCGCGAAGTGGTGCCGGAAATAGGAATCGAACCTACGACCTACGCATTACGAATGCGCCCTACTTCCAGCATTCTATAGA
>JADZBF010000366.1 GCA_020852215.1 Lysobacter sp.
AGGTCGCGCATCGAAACCACCACGCGTCGCGCGCGACGACCTCGTAGAACGCACGATTCGATACCGCGTCGTCGCGTTTGGCGACGACGCATCATGTCGGCGATGCGCCACCGCGAAGCATCGCGATCATGACGGCGAACCAGCCGCCGATGGCGGCCGGGTGATCAGTGAACACGAATACGACGATCGCGGTGACGCATACCGCGAGCCGCACGACATGACGTCCGATCGTATCGATCCGCAATCGTTGCTCGCGCAGTTTGATCGCTTCGAGTCGAAGCGCGTCGTCGTGGAATTTTCCGAACGGGTCTTCGCGAGACGAAACGAAGGCATCCGCTTCTTCGTCCGAAACGGGTCTCGCTGCGCGCGCAGCGTGCGCTTCCTTCACGATTTCGAGCGCTCCGGTGATCGCCCCGGAGCGGGCGGGATCTCCGACGGAAACCATGTGCGCGACTCCTGACGGCCGAGCGGGAGGTTCTTTGTATGCGCCGAAAATCTCCAAACTTCAAGTTGTCGCGATTCATCGACACTTTATTTTTTCTGCGGGAGAAACGGACCGCTTCGGCCGCAGCAATGCGCTTGATCGAAGCGAGGTCACAAGAAAACGCGAACGCTCGACGCGCCAATGCGAAACGGCGGCGCAACCGATTGATTTTTCATGGGTTGTCGATACGCATGATCCGGCCGAACGCGAGCGGGACGCCCGCGCGCGATCCGACGCGAACGCAACGCTCGAGAATCGATGCAAGACCGTGCTATCGAAACGCTATTGAAGATGAGCGAATTCTTCATCGACGGCGACCCTGATTCCGAATCCCGAGGCGTACCGACGGGACACCACCATCCGGATTGACGGCGACCAGCGACCGGTTCGGATGGACTTCTTTTTTCGGGAATGCGGCTACCATGCGCAACCACCCCGCAACGGACGCTCGGGGCTTCCGAAACTCGACGCCGACACGACTCTTCCCATGCCCCACACCATCACCACCACCGAGCTGTTTTTGATCGCGATGGCGATCATCTTCGCCGTGCCTTATCTGATCTGGCGGGTGGGGCGCACCGAGTATTACGCGCCGCTGGTGGTGGTGCAGATTCTCACCGGCATTCTGCTGGGGCCGGGCGTGTTGGGTGCGGCGTTTCCCGAGTATTACCAATTCGTCTTCACCAAGGACGTGATCCAGTCGCTCAACGGCGTGGCGTGGTGGGCGGTGATGTTGTTCGTGTGGATCGCAGGCATCGAATTGGATTTGAGCGCCGCATGGCGGCACCGCCGCGAGAGCGGGATCACCGCGGGGTTGGCGCTGGGCACGCCGTTGGCGTTCGGTAGTGCGGTCGCGCTGGGCATGTTGGGTTTCGACGGCTGGATCGGCGAAAAGGGCATGCCGTGGCAGTTCGTGGTCGGCGTCGGGATGTCGTGCGCCGTCACGGCGCTGCCGATCCTGATCCTGTTCATGGAAAAACTCGAAATCCTGCGCCAGCCGATGGGTCAGCGCATCCTGCGTTACGCCAGCCTGGACGACGTGGCGATCTGGGGCGTGCTCGCTCTGGTGCTGATGGATTGGGAACGCATCGGTCGGCAAGCCGCGTTTCTCGCGATCTTCGCCGTCGCCTGCGTCGGCTTCCGCAAATTGATGCGCTGGCTGCAGGAACGCGACCGCTGGTACGTCGCGCTGATCTGGCTGGCCGCCTGCGCGTTCGGCGCCGATTGGAGCGGGCTGCATTTCATGGTCGGTGCGTTTCTCGCCGGCATGGTGATGGACCATCACTGGTTCGATCAGGAAAAAATGGACACGCTGCGCCATAACGTGTTGCTGACGATCATGCCGGTGTTCTTCCTCAGCACCGGCCTGCGCACCAGTTGGGATGTCGGCGGCGCGATGGTGTTCGTCGCCGCGGCGGCGCTGTTGGTCGCGCAGCTCGCGGGCAAGCTGGCGGGCGTGCATCTGGCCGGTCGCATCTTGAAATGGGCGCCGGGCGAGGCGTCGATCATCGGCTGGCTGCTGCAGACCAAGGCGCTGATCATGATCATCTTCGCCAATGTGCTGCTCGATAAAGCCATCATCACCAGCGCCACGTTCACCGCGCTGCTGCTGATGGCGGTGGCCAGCACCATGCTGACCATCCCGCTGGTCTCGCCCAAGCTGCGACGCATGCGCGAGATCGTCGAGCGCAGCGCCTAAACCGACAACACGCACCGACAACGCGCACCGACAACACGAAGCGACACCCACGCACGCCGTCCCACACTCACGACTCCGACCGATGAATTCCAACGAACACGATGCGGCCGTCGTCGCCCGCGCACAGCGCTTATTGCCGGGCACGCTGGCGATGTTCATGTCGGCCTTCGTGGCCGGCGTCGTCACCGCGATCAATACCGGCCTGGAGCCGGGGTTCGCGCTGCGCTGGCTCAAGGCCTGGAGCATCGCCCTACCCGCGGCCATCGTCGCCGCCTACCTGTTCCGCCCGGCTGCGATGGCCCTGGCCCGGACGTTCGCGCGATTCAGCCCGCCCTCCGGCCGAACGCGAAACTGAACGGTCACGACCGACGGCATGAGCCGATGGCGTGGGCGGCGCCTAAAATCCGCGCATGTCCGGCTCCGCACCCCCGTCCCGCTTCCTCACACGCTTCCGCGCACAGTTTCTGGCGTGGGCGGCGCTGTGCGTGGGCGCGCTGGGCATCGCCGACGCCGCCGAAGCGCGCTCGGTTTATCGCTGCGTGCGCGCCGGTACCGTCAGCCTCTCCACCGCGCCGGAGCCGGGCTCGCAGTGCGAGGCGAAAGAGATTCCCGACGACGCCGTGCAGACGCCGAACCTCTGGGGCGAGATGGGCGTGTTCAGCGGCACCCTGTACGAACGCGAACAAGACGGTGTGCTGGTCTACGGCACCCGCAAACTGCCCGGCGCGCGCGAATACCTGCGCTTCACCGTCGCCACCCCGCCGGGCGAACCCGCGCATGAGGGCTTGGGCAAGGTGGAAGCGCCGAAACTCGACCGCCACGCCAAGGCCTTCAAAGCCGCGGCCAAGCGCAGCGGCGTGGACGACGCGATGCTGCGCGCGATCGCGCACGCCGAAAGCCGCTTCGACGAAAAAGCGGTCTCGCCCAAAGGCGCGCAGGGCGTGATGCAGTTGATGCCGGCCACCGCCGAATCGTTGGGCGTCACCGATCCGTTTTCGCCGGCGCAATCGATCGACGCCGGCGCGCGCTATCTGCGCACCTTGCTCAAGCGCTACAAGAACGACCGCACGCTCGCCATCGCCGCCTACAACGCAGGCCCCGGCGCGGTGGCGCGCTACGCGGGCGTCCCGCCCTACGCCGAAACCAAGGCGTACTTGGAGAAAGTCGAAGCGCTGTACGATGCCTACAAACGCGCGCTCGCGCCGCCGCCGCTGCGCCCGGCCGACGCCGTGCCGGTCGGTGGCGCGCTGCGCAGCACCTTGCCCTGATTCGGCGCCTCGCGCAGCGACCTCAGCGCTTCTGTCCCGCCGCGGCCAGCATTTCCAGCACGCGCAGATCGATCGGATGGAAGTCCGCGTACGTCGGCCATTGGGCGCGAAAGCGTTCGTAGTAGGCGATGCGGAAATCGGCGATGCGGTACACGTAGCCGTCGAACACGGCGGAACCGGTCAGTTGGGATTCGATGCAGGTGATCGCCGCATCGACCACGAACACCGTGCGGCACAGATGCAGCACGTTCGCGCGCACCAACGCTTCGTTGGCGGCGATCTCCCAGTTCGGATAGGCGGCGGCGCGCATTTCTTCGGCGATCGACGCGTACAACGCCGCGCTGGCTTCGAGCTTCGTCGACTGCGCCGCGTCGAGCGGGTTCACGACCGTATGACCGAATTCGTGCCAGCCCAACGATGCGATCGAGGCGGCTTGGCCGAAATCCAGAACGCCATCGACCAGACCCGCCGCGCCCTGGATGTTGTAGAAATGCCGGCGGCCATCGGGCAATGCGACGTTCGGCCCGAATGCGCCGGCCAGAATATTCGGCGCCAGAATCACGCTGTAACGCTGCGGCGATAAGCCGTAGAACCGCTCGAAGGGGCCGACGATGTCGGTCTCGCCCAACGCGGTGCGCGCACGCGCGACCATCGCGTCGAACCGCGGTTGCTGGCTGCGATAGAAATTCATATAGCGGGTATCGCGCGCGAAGTCGCGCAGCGACTGCACCCATGCCGCCATCGCCCGCGGGCCGCCGATGGCGTCGATCGCATCCTGCGGCACCGGCGCGATCGGCTCGAACGCGGGCGGCGGCCCGAAATGCACGATCATCTGCGCCGGATAGCTGTAGGCGAAGCCTTCGATGGCCCGCAGCCGCACGACCGCCGGGTGCTTGCGGTGCGGTTCGGCCCAGGTCTTCATCGCCTCGCGATAAGGCGATTCGCTGCGCGGCGACCACCCGTCGCGACCGCCCGCGAGGTAACTGACCGCCGCGATCAGTTCGATCCGCGGATCGACGGCGATCTCCAGAGTGGCGGTTTCCGACGCGGCGACAGGCGCGGGAAGCGACGGCGACGATTCAACCGCCGCCGCCGGGCCGGCGAGAACGAAGGCCGAGCACAGCACGGCGAAGCTACGCGCGAATCGAGACATGGGCCGGCTCCGGAAGGCGAGCGCCGATGGTGTCGGCGCATTGACAACGGCGCACGTGCTGGATGTCATGAACGCCCCGCGCCTCGATGCGAACGGCATACTGTCGCGATGAATCCTCACCTCCAATTGATCGGCTTCGACGGCGACGACACGCTGTGGAAGAGCGAAGACTACTATCGCGACGCGCAAGCCAAATTCGAGCGCATCGTCGCCGGCTACGTCGATCTGGACGACGCGCACGACCGTTTGTACGCGATCGAAAAACGCAATATCGCGCTGTTCGGTTACGGCGTGAAAGGCATGACGCTGTCGATGATCGAAGCCGCGGTCGCGATCACCGATGCGCGCATTTCGGCGACTGATCTGCATCGCATTGTCGAACTGGGCAAGACCGTGCTGCGGCATCCGGTGGAACTGCTGCCCGGCGTGCGCGAGGCGGTCGCGGCGATCGCCGAAGATCACGAGGTCGTGCTGATCACCAAAGGCGATCTTTTCCATCAGGAAGCGAAAGTACGGCAGTCGGGTTTGTCGGATCTGTTCCGACGCATCGAAATCGTCAGCGAAAAAGACGTCGCGACCTACGACCGCGTACTCGACGAATGCGGCGCGACGCCGGCGCAGTTCGCGATGATCGGCAATTCGTTGCGCTCGGACATCGTGCCGGTACTCGAACTCGGCGGCTGGGGCGTGCATATGCCTTATCACGTGACCTGGGCGCACGAAGCGGAGGCTACGCTGCCGGCGGAGACGGCCGCGCGCATGCGCAGCGTCGAAACCGCGCACGATTGGCCGACGGCCATCGGCGCGCTCAACGACACGATGTGACGGGGCCATGCGATGAGGCGATGTGACGGCACGATGTGACGACGGTCGCGGGACACCGCTGTCATCGGCCGGCGCCGTGCCTGCGGGCTTCGCTCGCCGGCTTAGCTTTCGCTAAATCCCGCGAGACAGACCCGCGAAATTAAAATACCGTTCACCCCGGCCGGCGCATCGTCGGGCCATCCGCACTTCTGCGGTCTTACGGAGTACCCGCGATGTCCCTCTTCCGTTGGCTGACGACACCCGCTTTGGCCACCGCCCTGGCCGTCGCCGCTTTCGCCCCCGCACCGGCGAGCGCCCGAGACGATCTGATTCGTGTGGTCGTCGATCTGGGCGATGTCGTGATTCGCGCCGGTCATCCCTACTACCGCCATGGCGGCTACGGCTACGACGACCGCCTGATCGTCGACCGCGACCGCTACGGCCGTCCGATCTACTACCGCTACGTGCCGCGCGCCGCGCAATATCGCCCGCCTTACGGCAACGCGTACGGCTATTCCCGCTACGGCGACGATCGCTACACCCGTCGCGTCTGCGATAGCCGCGGTCGCTGCCGCGTCCAATACTACGATCCGCGTTACGACCGCTACGACGACGACGATCGCTACAGCTACAAGGGTCGCGGCCGGCATCACGACAACCGATACGACGATCGGAACGACGACCGCCGTGGCCGAGGTCGCGGCCACTAGCACGTTGTTGAAAAACGCGCTTCCTGCGCGTTTTTCGAGTCGCCCCTCGAATAGCCGCTGGTCTGTTCTCCGGCGACCCGCAGCACGGCGCCATCGCAGCACCGAAGAAGGCCGGTCGAAAGACCGGCCTTCTTGCATTCGGATCGGCATCTGCAGGGAGCGTTTGCCGAGGCGGGCGATGTCGGAATGTCGCGAGCCGCGCGCCCGCGCTATCCTGACCCTCACGCGGTCGCGCGCTGCTTACCGAAGGCCTCGCCATGCGTCTGTTGAAATCCGCCGCCCTCGCTTTCGCGCTCGCCGCCAGCATC
>JADZBF010000367.1 GCA_020852215.1 Lysobacter sp.
GTCGTGACGGCAGCCATCGCCGTGTTCGATCTGCAGGGTCGGGTGGTTGATGCCGAAACGCGCGTCCAACGCCTGGATCAGCTCGTCCAGGAAGCGGTCGTGGTCGTCGTCGGCCGGGCGGACCAAATGCGCAGTCATGGCGATCTCGCCCGCCCCCAGCGACCAGATATGCAGGTGATGCACCGCGCGCACACCCGGCTGGGCTTCCAGCAGGGCCTGCACCGCGTCGCGGTCGATCCCGCGCGGCACCGCGTCCATCGCCGCCTCGAAGGCATCGCGCAGCAGCCCGAATGCGCCCACCGCCACCACCACTGCGATCAATACCGCCGTCGCCGGATCCAGCCAAGGCCAGTCCAACCACAGCATGCCCAGGCCGGCCAGCACCGCCGCCAGCGACACGGCGGCGTCGGCCATCAGGTGCAGGAATGCGCCGCGGCGGTTCAAATCGGTGCCGTGTCCGTGCCCATGGGCGCCGTCGCGGAAGAACCACGCCGCGCCGAGGTTGATGCCGATGCCGATCGTGGCGATGACCACGATCGGCAGGGCCGGAATTTGCGGCGGATCGGCGAATCGGCGCACCGCTTCCCAAGCCAGCGCGCCGCTGAACCCGACCAACAACAGCGCATTGCCCAACGGCGACAGCAGCGTCGCGCGGCGCCAGCCGTAGGTATGACGGTCGGTCGGCGCGCGCTGAGCCAGGACCGCCGCGCCCCAGGCCAGGGCCAGCCCCAACACGTCGCCGAGGTTATGCAGCGCGTCAGACAACAGCGCCAGCGATTGGATGTAGAACCCGTAGCCCGCTTCCAGCGCGGTGTAGGCCAGATTCATCAGCGTGGCGACGGCGAACGCGCGCGTGCCGGCGGCGGGGCCGTGGTGGTGGCCGAGCGCCGAGTGCGGGTGGGTTTGGCGTTCGCGATCGCTGTGCTTGTGGCCGTGATCGTGATCGTGGCTGTGGCCGTCGTCGTGATCTGCGTGATCATGGCGGTCGTGCGAGTCGTGCGGTGTCATAAGCGAATTTTGCACGAGGCCCGCGGGCGGACACTATCCGCCCGCATCGCGGCGTCCGATCCGACGCGCCTTGGCGAAAATCGCATACGCCGACAGCCCGAACAACGCGGCCATCGCCGACAAACCGTAACCGCCGAATGCCGCCAGCGGATCGAGCAGCCATCCGAAGGAGCGATCGCGTTGCGGTAAACGCTCCATCAGCGGCAGCGCGAGCAAGGCCACGCCCGCCAACGCGCAGAACATCGCCGGAACGATGCCGAACCACCACGCGAAACGACGGAGTCGTCGCGCGCGATCGGAAGTCGAGTCGGTCACTCGCGTGTGAGGCGCTTCAACAGCGGCGTCGCGACGAACAACAACGCGCCGGCGGCCAAACCTATCCACATCATCTGCGTGAACACATCGGTGTAGAGCGCCAGCGCGGCGGGCACGTCGTACTTGCCGGCGGCATCGGGTTCGATCGTCGCCCAGGTGCCCAAACGGCCGGCGATGATTTCGCCGAAGGCCGAGAACAGGAACCATGCGCCCATCATCAAACCGACTGCGCGCGGGATCGACAAGCGCGTCACTGCCGACAGACCGACCGGCGACAGCACCATTTCGCCCACGACCAACGCCGCATACGCCAAGACCATCCACCACAGGCTGGTTTTTCCGCCTTCGCCTGGGTTGGCCGCC
Organism: Lysobacter sp.; assembly: GCA_020852215.1. GTDB lineage: Bacteria > Pseudomonadota > Gammaproteobacteria > Xanthomonadales > Xanthomonadaceae > Lysobacter_I. Next base: position 1,687 of record JADZBF010000367.1, read on the forward strand.
GCGTAGGCCAGAATGCCGAAGGACAGCCCGCAGAACACCAGCGCCCACGCGAATTTCGCCGGATAACTGGGGTTGAGGCCGGCCTTGTCCAGCTTCGGCCACAGCCACGCGAACGGGAAGCTGAAGAGAATCACGAACAACGCGCCGATCGCCGTGGTCTGGCCCGCGGTCCATTGATAGCCGAAGGTGGTGCGATCCATGCCGATCTCGGCCATCAGCACCCAAGGCCCGTAGGTCTGTTCATACAGGCCCCAGAACAAGGCGCTGACGGTGATCAACACCATCAGCATGATCATCTTGCCTTTCTCCGCGCGAGAGAGGCCCGAGAACATCAGCCGGATGAACCACAGATACAGCACCGCGCCCATCACCACGGCGACGACTTCCGTCAACGTGACTTCATGCCCGCCGAGCATCTTCGTCAGCGGGCCGAAGTCGATGCGGGTTTGCAGCACTTGCCACACGACCACCGTCAGAACCAAACCGCCGAGATAGATCAGCCATTCGCGCGACAAGCCCGCGAACGCGGGGGCCTTCAGCATCGCCGAATCGCTGGGTTCGGCATGGCCTTTCAAATGCTTTTGGCCGATGACGAATTGGACCAAACCCAGCGCCATCATCACGCCCGCCAAGGCGAAGCCGTAGCCCCAGCCGATCTTTTCGCCGATGTACGCGACGATCAACGACGACAGGAACGCGCCGACGTTGATGCCCATATAAAAAATGGTGAAGCCCGAATCCCGGCGCGGATCGTTGTCGCTGTAGAGGCGCCCGACAATCGTCGAGATATTCGGTTTCAGAAAGCCCACGCCCACGCCGATCAGCGCGAGGGAGAAATACATCACTTGGATGGCGAAGCCGTCCCTCACCGCGGTATCGGCCGAGGTGCCGGTCGCCGCGTTGCCGGTGTAGGCCATGCCCAATTGCCCCAGCACCAGCAGCAGGCCGCCGAACAGCACCGCCTTGCGCATGCCGAGGTAGCGATCGGCCAGCAATCCGCCCAGCAGAGGCAGGGCGTAGGCCAAGCCGGCGTAGGTACCGAGCAGGATGGTGCCGTCGGCTTGGGCGAACAGATGGTGCTTCACCAGATACAACAACAGCAGCGCTTTCATGCCGTAGAAGGCGAAGCGCTCCCACATCTCGGTGAGGAAACAGACGTACAGGCCCTTGGGATGGCCCAGAAATTCATCGTGGGCGGAAGTTGCGACTGCGTTCGACACGTGGCGGATTCCCCTCGGATTCAGCGGCCGAGTATAGGGCAAGGTCGCCTGCGCGCCCGTGCGTTCGGATAGCGCATCGGCCGGCGCGCGCCGCCTCGCCGCCCTGTACGGCCCGGCCCGCCCGGCCTACCATCCACGGCTTGTCCTTTTCGCTCCGTCAGGAAATCCCATGACCCGTCATTCCCTCTGGCTCGCCCTCGCGCTGCTTCTGCCCGTCGCCGACGCGACGGCCGCGCGCGGGTTGCAGCCGCGCGATCTCGCGACGCTCGACCGCTACGGCGCCCCCACGTTGTCCGCAGGCGGCCGGTATCTGGTGTTCACCAAGCGCACGGTCGATTTCGACGCCAACAAATCCTCGACCGCGCTGTTCATCGAAAACCTGATGACCCGCGACGCCGCGCCGCCCAAGCGCTTGACGCCCGACGGTTGGAACGTCAATTCGCCCGCGTTCTCGCCCGACGGCAACACGGTGTATTTCCTCAGCGCCAAATCCGGCAGCCAGCAGTTGTACGCCATCCCGGCCGCGGGCGGCGCGCCGAAGCAACTGACCGATCTGCCGTTGGACGTCGGCGCGTTCAAACTTTCGCCCGACGGCAAGCGCGTCGCGTTGGGATTGGAAACCTTCGTCGATTGCGCCGCCGACCTGGCTTGCACCAAGAAGAAACTCGACGCCACCGGCGCGCGCAAGACCAGCGGCGTGCTGTACGACAAGATTTTCGTGCGGCATTGGGATACGTGGTCGGACGGCCGCCTCAATCGCTTGTTCGTGACGACGCTGCCGCAGGGCAAAGCGAAAGCGACCAAAACCGCGACCCGGATCGGCGCCGACGTGATCGGCGATGTGCCGTCCAACCCCTGCGGCGATCTCAGCGACATCGCATGGTCGCCCGACGGTGCGTCGTTGGCGCTCTCGGCGCGGTTGTCGGATCGTGCCGAACCCA
>JADZBF010000368.1 GCA_020852215.1 Lysobacter sp.
GCCCGGCACCGATGCCGAACAGGCTGGGCACTGCATTCCGTGGCCGGTGGCGACCGATCGCTCGCCGAGCGTGATCGATCCGCCCGGCCATCGGTTGTGGACCGCGAACAATCGCACCATGGACGCCACCGCGCTGGCGAACGTCGGCGACGGCGGTTTCGCCTTCGGCGCGCGCGCCAAGCAAATCCGCGACGGCTTGTTCGCACGCGAGACGATGACCGAACGCGATCTGCTTGCGATCCAACTCGACGACCGCGCGCTGTTCCTGGGCGAATGGCATCGCATGCTGGGCGACACCGCCGCCCGCGCGAAATCGCCGGCGCTGACCGAGCTCGCCGCTGCGGCGAAACAGTGGGACGGCCGCGCCAGCGCGGGATCGACGAGTTATCGCATCGTGCGCGGGTGGCGTCTCGCGGTACACGAGCGCGTGGCCGAAGGCTTGACCGCGCCGGCGCACGCGGCCTTGGGCGAAGCGTTCGAAATGCCGGCCTTCCAGCAATTGGAAGGCGTGGTGTGGCCCTTGCTGCAGCAGCGCCCCGCGCATTTGCTCTCGCGCAAATACGCCACGTGGGATGCGCTGTTGGAAGACGCGGCGAAAGACGTGCGCGACAAGTTGAAAGCGCAAGGTCCGCTGGCGGAACGCAGTTGGGGCGAACGCAATACCGCCGATATTTGCCATCCCCTGGCGAAAGCGATTCCGGTCGTCGGCAAGCGTTTGCTGTGCATGCCGGCGGATCGTCTCTCCGGCGACGGCGGCTTGCCGCGCGTCGTCGGCCCGAGCTTCGGCGCGTCCGAGCGCATGGTGGTGTCGCCCGGACGCGAAGCCGAAGGCATCGCCCATATGCCGGGCGGCCAGAGCGGTCATTTCCTTTCGCCGTTCTGGGGCGCGGGCCACGCGGATTGGGTCGCGGGCAAACCCACGCCGTTCCTGCCGGGCGAAACGCGCTATACGTTGACATTGCGCCCAGCCGCAAAACGCTGAGTCGAAGACGGCTCGGGAAAGACCCGCAACACGTTCCGAACGAACGACGACAAGGACGACGTCATGCCATCGAGGATCGATCTCACGCATGCTCACGAACCCGGACGCGCCTGCGCTTGCCCCTGCGGCGAAGCGCGATTCGGCATCCGCGCGCGGCCGTTCGCGCGGTTCTATTGCCACTGCCTCATCTGCCAGAAGATCTACGGCAAGCCGTTCGCGGACGTGTCGGTGCTGTGGGCGCGCGACTTGATCCAAGCGCCGCCGGAACAGGTGAAGACCGCGCGCTATCGAAATCCGCCCGCATTGGATCGCAGCACCTGCGCATCCTGCGGGCGGCCGGTTCACGGCGTCCTCGCGCTCGGTCCCTTGCGGACTTTCGCGTTCGTGCCGAGCGTCAATGTCGGCACGGATGTCGGCTCGGATGTCGGTTCGGATGTCGACGCACCCGATGTACCGACACCCGCCGCGCACATTTTTTATCACCGCCGCGTCGCCGATATCGACGACGCGCTACCGAAATACAGCGGCTATTGGCATAGCCAAACGGCCGTGACGGCGATGCTGATTCGCCGCGCGTTCGCGCGCTGATGCGCGCGGCGTATCGATCGACTGCGCCGCAACCGTTCGTATGGCCCCCAACGATTCAGCTCAAATAATCCTTCGGCACCGGCAGACCCTGGATGCGGAAGAAACTCAGTTGGTCGAAGTAGCCGCGTTGAAACACGATTCGGTCATCGCGCACGCGGAAAAAGCCACAGCCCCGCAGACCGAGCGGATCGCGCCATTCTAGAATCGCCCACTCGCCGTCCTCGAAGATGTTCTCAATGAGGCAGACCATCGTCGCTCGACCGAATTCGGTATGAAACATCGCTTCGATCGCGTCGCGACCGTGCAACGGCGCCGTCACCACTTGGTGATTCACCGCATCCGACGCGTAAAGCGCGACCAGCCCGGGAATATCCGCGGCATTGAAGCGTTCGACCCACGTTTCGACAAGCTGTCGTGGCGACATTCAAAACCTCCATCGCATGGAAACCGCGCACCCGTCGCACGCTCCGGCGCGCGACGCATACCGCTCGCTCAACCTGAGGTCAGCGCCGATTGATGCACGCCCGCCACCGCACGACCCGACGGGTCGGCGGCATTGGCGAACGCCGCGTCCCAGGCGATGGCCGCGGGCGACGAACAGGCGATCGATTTGCCGCCCGGCACCGTGCGCGCGCAACCATCGCCCGGGAATTGCTGCTCGAAAAGGCGACGATAGAAATACGCTTCCTTGGTTTGCGGCGGGTTGATCGGGAAGCGCTGTTCGGCCGCGGCGAAATCCTCGTCGCTCACGTGCGCTTCGGCGTGCGCTTTCAGACCATCGATCCAGCCGTAACCCACGCCGTCGCTGAACTGCTCCTTCTGCCGCCACAGAATTTCCTTCGGCAAGTAGCCCTCGAACGCTTCGCGCAGCACCGTTTTTTCGATTTTCTTGGAGCCATCGGGCTGCACGCCCGCCATCTTCGCGGTGGCGTCCATGCGCATGGCGACATCCAGAAATTCGGTATCGAGGAACGGCACCCGCGCTTCCACGCCCCAGGCCATCATCGATTTGTTGGCGCGCAGGCAATCGTAGTTGTACAGCGCGTCGAGCTTGCGGATGGTCTCGGCATGGAACTCGCGCGCGTTCGGCGCTTTGTGGAAGTAAAGATACCCGCCGAACACTTCATCGCTGCCCTCGCCCGACAGCACCATCTTCACGCCCATCGCTTTGATCCGGCGCGCCAGCAGGAACATCGGCGTGGACGCGCGAATCGTGGTGACGTCGTAAGTTTCGACATGGCGGATCACTTCCGGCAACGCGTCGAGCCCTTCTTCGAAGGTGTAGGTGAAGCCGTGATGCACCGTGCCCAACGCCTTGGCCGCGATCTCGGCGGCGGCGAGATCGGGCGAACCTTTCAAACCGATGGCGAAAGAATGCAAGCGCGGCCACCACGCTTCGGTCTGATCGCCGTCCTCGACGCGTCGACGTGCGAACTGCGCGGCGCAGGCCGCGACCAGCGAGGAATCCAAGCCACCGGACAACAGCACGCCGTAGGGCACATCGCTCATCAATTGCCGATGCACCGCGGCCTCGAACGCCTCGCGCAGCTCGCGCGCGGACACTTGCACGCCCGCGGTGGCGTCGTATTCGCGCCAAGCACGCTCGTAGTAACGCTGCAATTCGCCGGTGGCGCTATCGAAGTAATGCCCCGGCGGGAATTGCGCCACATCGTCGCAGACGCGTACCAGCGCTTTCATTTCCGAGGCCACCCAAACGCGGCCGTCGGCGTCGTGGCCCCAGTACAGCGGACAGACGCCGATCGGATCGCGCGCGATCACATAACGTCCGGCCGCGCGATCCCACAGCACGAAGGCGAAGATGCCGTTGAGTCGATCAAGCCATGCGCCGATGTCGCTGCCCTCGCGCGCCTTGCTCTCGGCGTACAGCGCATTGATGACTTCGCAATCCGAACCGGACTGGAACGCATACGGTTTGCGCAGCGCGCCTTCCAGCGCGCGATGGTTGTAGATCTCGCCGTTGACCGCGAGCGTCAAATCGCCGTCTTCAGAATGCAACGGCTGCGCGCCGCCGGCCGGATCGACGATCGCCAAACGCTCATGCACCAGCAGCGCGCGCGGCTCGACATGCACACCGGACCAGTCGGGGCCGCGATGGCGCTGCCGCGCGGATAACGAGAGGGCCAAGGGGCGCAGCGGGCCGAGATCGGCACCGGGGCGAAGATCGAAAACGCCGAGAATCGAACACATGGGGAGGCTTCCTGAGGGGCAAGGGTGTTTCGGGTGCCCCGAAAGCGCGAAACCCGCGCTTTCGGCGCGGGTTTCGGGGACTGGGCGGTGTCGCTGGAACTTATGCCTGGTCGCCGTTTCGCCTCGCGCGCACGGTGTAGTCGCAATTATTCGAATTGCGATTATTGGCGCGGTTGCGATTGGAGAAGCGGCGGGTCATGGGCTCACCCTAACCCGGCCAGATGGGGGCTGGCAAGCCCCGGGCATCGGCCGAACGCGCCTCACCCCGCGCGACCGTCTCGCGCGTTCGCAGTACCGCCCCTTTCGGACATCGGCCCATGGCCCGCTCACAACTCCTGCCCACGGCAACGCTCTCCCTGTTCGCGGCCCTCGCGCTCTACCTGCCTCCGAACGCATCGCTCGCGACCAATGCGCGAAACGAATCTCCCGACGAGCATCGAATGGAACTGATCTACGCCTTCGACGGCAAGATGCCTCGATTCTCGTTTTCGATCGATGCCCTGCGCTTCGATTCGGTCGAGACACTGAAAACATATCTCGCACGCCTGCCTCGCGGATCGGTCGTGACGTGGTCGCCCGGCTGCAGACGGCTGGGCGGCGAGACGTTGTTATCGTCCCAGCGCGAAATGGAGGAATTCCGTGCGTTTCTGGAAGCACACGGAATTCGATTGAACCTCATCCCCTCGGGTTGACCGAAAGATCGAGCGATCGATGAACGTCGCGCATCACAGCGGCGCGAAAGCCATCCTCATCGCCCCGGCACCATCAAACGCTCGATCACGCTCAAATACAGCGCCGGCAAGCGTTCGAGATCGGCCACCGAGACGTGTTCGTCCACTTTATGGATGCTGGCGTTGACCGGGCCGATCTCGACGCAATGCGCGCCGAGCGGCGCGATGAAACGCGCATCGGAGGTGCCGCCGCCGGTGCTTTCTTCGGGCGGCGCGCCGGCGAATTCGGTCAGCACCGCGCGCGCCGCCGCGC
>JADZBF010000369.1 GCA_020852215.1 Lysobacter sp.
GTCGGTGTTGGCGGTGATGAACTCCACGCCGTCCACGCTGCTGTTGACCATGTGCGCGACCGCGTTGCCGCCGCCGCCGCCCACGCCGACCACCTTGATGACCGCGTTCGGGGCCATCTTTTCCACCAGTTCGAAATGCGCCATGACCATGTCCTCTTGTAAGTGCCGGGATTGGGGATTGGGCATTGGGGATACGGAATGCTTCCGTCCCTCCACCCCGCACCATCGCCGACGTTTATGTGAATTGCCTACTGCATTACCGCAATCGTCTTCCTGCCCACCGCTCGCCTTGCCCTTGCTTTTACGAATCCCGAATCACCAATCCCGAATCCCCGCCTTTCAGAATTCGCCGCGATACCAGTCCTTCAACTTGTTGAAGAGGCTTCCCGCGCGCCCGGTCGGGATCACCGGCCGGCGCGGATGCTCGATCTGGCTGCCCATCAGCAGCAGGCCCACGCCGGTGGCGTGCACCGGGTTGTTGACCACTTCGCCCAGGCCGGTGACGTGCTGCGGAATGCCCACGCGCACCGGCATCTGCAGCATTTCCTCGGCGAGCTCGACCACGCCTTCCATCTTCGAGGCGCCGCCGGTGAGCACCATGCCGGCGCGCACCAGTTCCTCGAAGCCCGAGCGGCGCAGTTCGGCCTGCACCATCTCGAAGATTTCCTCGTAACGTCCCTGCACCGCCTGCGCTAATGCGTGACGCGGCAAGCGGCGCGGCGGACGATCGCCGACGCTCGGCACCTGGATGCTTTCTTCCGCCGTGGCGAGTTGCGCCAAGGCGCAGGCGTAACGCACTTTGATCTGCTCGGCTTCGGGCGTGGGCGTGCGCAGCATGTGCGCGATGTCGTTGGTGACGTGATCGCCGGCGATCGGCAGCGACGCGGTGTGGCAAATCGCGCCCTGCACGAACACCGCGATATCGGTGGTGCCGGCGCCGATGTCGACCAACACCACGCCGAGTTCGCGCTCGTCGCCCGTCAGCACCGCGGTGCTCGAGGCGAGCGAGGAGAAGATCAAATCGTCCACCTGCAACCCGCAGCGCTGCACGCATTTGCTGATGTTCGCCGCCGCCGATTGCGCGCAAACCACGAGATGCGCATGCACTTCCAGACGCACGCCGGTCATTCCGACCGGGTTGCGGATGCCTTCCTGCGAATCGTCCAGCACGTAATCGCGCGGAATCGCGTGCAGGATTTTCTGATCGGCGGGAATCGCGACGGCTTTCGCCGCCTCGAGCACGCGATCAAGATCCTGATAGCTCACTTCGCCGTCGCGAATCGGCACGATGCCCGGCGAATTGCGGCATTGCACGTGATTGCCGGAGATCGACGCGTAGACCGAGCGGATTTCGCAGCCGGCCATCAACTCGGCCTCCTCGACCGCGCGCTGAATCGATTGCACCGTCGATTCGATATCGACCACCACGCCGCGCTTGAGCCCGCGCGATTCGTGCGTGCCGATACCGATCACTTCGATCGGACTGCCCGACGCGTACTCGCCGACGAGCGTCACGATCTTGGACGTGCCGATATCGAGGCCGACGATGAGCGATTTGTCGCCTTTGCGGTTCATGAGTGCACAGCCGGGAATCGAGAATGGGGGATGGGGAATCGTTCAACAGCGTAGGTTTCGATGGCGAGGCGCGGCGAGTGAGCGAAGGGCGTTTCGGCGATTGCCGATTCCCCATTCCCCATTCCCGGCCTTTTCCAAGTCAACGCGAATCCGTTGGTGTAACGCAAATCGGCGCGCGCGAGGGCAGCACCGTTCTGCGTTTGCAACTGCGGCCACAGTCGCGCGAAGCGCGCCAGTCGCAGCCGCGGATCGTCGCGACCGAGCAGCAATTCGGCGCCGGTGGAGAGCGTCATCGAACGGCTGCCGCGCGCGTCGATGCGCAACGCGACGATATCGATACCCGCAGGCGCGAACATCGCGCGCGCTTCGTTGTAGAACGCGATGAGATCGGTGCTGGCCGACTCCGGGCCATCGAATCGCGGCAAGCCTTTCGGCGCCGCGACGCCCGTCGCCGGGAAGATCTTGGCGCGCTCCGACAGCAGTCGCTCTTCGCCCCACCACGCGAACGGGCGATGCTCGACGACCTGCACGATCAGTACATCCGGCCATTGTTTGCGTACTTCGGCGCGTTCGACCCACGGCAGCTTCGCGACCGCCGCCTGCGCTTCGTCCAAACGCACGGCGAAGAAACCGCGCTGCGCATGCGGCCGCACCGCCGCGCGCAATGCGGCATCGTCCACGCGCTGCAATTCGCCGACCACACGCAAGGTGCGCAGCGGCCAGCGCTCGGCGCCGATCCAGCCGTTGATCACGGCCACGACCGGCAGCGCCACCAGCACCAGCGCGAGCATCCAGGCGAGCAGACGCAAGAACGCATTCATCGTGCGTGCGCCTCCGACGGGTCGGTTTCGATGACGCTCATTTCCAGGATCAGCCAGCACAGCGTTTCGAAATCGATGCCGAGTTCGCGCGCGGCCTTGGGCACCAGCGAGTGACTGGTCATGCCCGGCGCGGTGTTGATTTCCATCAGCATGAAACGGCCATCGGCGTGTCGCATCACATCGACACGGCTCCAGCCGCTACAACCGGCGGCACGGAAGCCCGCAAGCGCTAACGCGCGAATCTGTGGCTCGTCGTCGCCTTCGAGGCCGGGACAGAGATATTGGTTGTCGTCGGCGATGTACTTGGCGTGATAGTCGTACCAGCCTCTGGCCGGCACGATACGCACCGATGGCAACGCGACGTCGCCGAGAATACCGACGGTAAACTCGCCTCCGGTGAGCATCTGCTCGGCCAACAGCTCACCGGCATACGTCGATGCGAATTCCAATGCTGGCGCGAGATCGCTCTCGCTCATGATGCGAAATACACCGACGCTGGAGCCTTCGGTCGACGGTTTGACGAACACCGGCAAGCCGAGTTCGCGCGCTGCCGCGGCCAAATCGCCGCCGGCGGGCACGCGCACGAACCGCGCGGTCGGCAAACCGGCCGATATCCACACTTGCTTGGTGCGTATCTTGTCGAGCGTGAGAGCGGAAGCCAACACCCCCGGCCCCGTGTACGGCACACCGAGCGCTTGCAGCAAGCCTTGCAGCACACCGTTCTCGCCATCGCCGCCGTGCAGGATATTGAAGACGCGATCGAACTTCTTCGCGATCAAGGCTTCGATCAACGCCGGAATGCCATCCACCGCGTGCGCATCGACGTCGCGCGCGCGCAACGCGTCGAGCACGTTGCGGCCGGAATCCAGCGACACCTCGCGTTCGGCGCTGGTGCCGCCCATCAGCACGGCGACGCGTCCGAACTCGGCCGGGTTTTGAATACGCGGGATGGCGAAGGAAAGCGTCACGACTCGGGCCTCAGGATTTGTGCGTTTCGGAATGCACGGCGACGAAGCCGTGCGCGGCGATGTGCTGCGCGGCGGCGCCGATATCGCCCGCGCCCATCATCAGCAGCAGATCGCCGTCGCGTAGGACGTCGGGCAACACGCTGGAGAGTTCTTGCGCGCTGCCGACGACGACTGGATCGATACGACCGCGCGCGCGGATGCTGCGCGCGAGCGATTTCGCGTCGGCGCCGGCGATCGGCGCTTCGCCCGCGGGATACACCTCGGTCAACACCAGCACGTCGACGTTCGACAGCACCGCGGCGAAGTCGTCGAAGAGATCGCGCGTACGGCTGTAGCGATGCGGTTGGAATGCGACGACCAAGCGACGCTCCGGCCAGCCGCCGCGCGCCGCTTCGAACACCGCGTCGAGTTCTTTCGGGTGATGACCGTAATCGTCAACCAATTGCACTTTCGCGCCTTGCGGCGTGGTCGGCTCGGCCAGCAGATTGAAGCGACGACCGATGCCGGCGAAGCTCTCGAGCGCGCGCGCGATCGCCTGCGGGGTGACGCCGAGTTGCCAACCGATGGTCGCGGCGGCCAACGCGTTCTGCACGTTATGCCGACCGGGCAACGCCAATTTGACCGGCGTGCGGCTGCCGTCGGTCAGGCACAGCGTGAAGTGCATGCAGCCGCCGCGTTGTTCGACATCTTCGGCGCGCACGTCGGCGTCCGCCGAAAACCCGTAACGGATGATGTGGCGCGGCGTTTCCGCAGCCAGCGCCGCCACTTCCGGGTCGTCGATGCACAGCACCGCCAGACCGTAGAACGGCAGGCGATGCAGGAATTCCGAGAACGCCGCCTGCACGCGCGCGAAATCGCCGCCGTAGTTCTCCAAATGATCGGCATCGATGTTCGTCACCACCGCGATCAACGGGTTCAAACGCAAGAAACTGCCGTCGCTTTCGTCGGCTTCGGCCACCAGCCAATCGCCGCTGCCCAACCGCGCATTGGCGCCGGCCGCGAGCAATTGCCCGCCGATGACGAAGGTCGGATCGAGTCCCCACTCGCCCAACACGCTGGCGGTGAGCGAGGTGGTGGTGGTTTTGCCGTGCGTGCCGGCGATGGCGATACCGCGACGGAAACGCATCAGTTCGGCCAGCATTTCCGCGCGCGGCACCACCGGGATGCGCTGTGCGCGCGCTTCCATCCATTCCGGGTTGTCGCGTTTGATCGCGCTGGACACGACCACGCAATCGGCGCCCAGCACGTTCGCCGCGGCATGGCCGCGATGCACGACGGCGCCAAGCGAGGCCAAGCGCCGTGTGACGGCGTTATCGGCCTGATCCGAACCGGATACGCGATAGCCCAGCGTACACAGCACTTCCGCGATGCCGCTCATGCCCACGCCGCCGATACCGACGAAATGCACGCGCGGGAACGCGCGGGAAACGTCTTTGGTATGGAGAAGACGACGGATCATTGCGCGACCTCCATCACCGCATCGGCGACGCGTTCGGCGGCGTCCGGTTTCGCCAGCGCGCGCGCGGCCTCGGCCATCGCCAGTCGCTTCGGCGCATCGGTGGCGAGTTCGCGCAGGGTCGTCGCCAATGCGTCCGCGAGCATGTCGCTTTGCTTGCACAGACGCGCCGCGCCGCGTTCGACCAGAAACATGCCGTTCTTGGTCTGGTGATCGTCCACCGCGGTCGGCAACGGCACGATCGCGCTGGCGACGCCGGCCGCGCAGACTTCCGCGAGCGTCAGCGCACCGGCGCGACAAATCACCAAATCCGCCCAGGCGTAGGCTTCGGCCATATCGGCGATGAAGGGCTCGATCGACGCGTCCACGCCCGATGTCGCATACGCTTCCGCAGCGTCTTCGCGCATTTTTTCGCCGCACTGATGACGAACCAACAAACGATCGGCGAACGCCGGATCGCCGCGCAGCGCGCGCAAGGCTTGCGGCACGGATTGGTTCAGCGCGCGCGCGCCTTGGCTGCCGCCGAGGATCAACACGCGGAATTCGCCGTCTTCGCGATGCAGGCGTTGCGCCGGCGGCGCGATGCGCAGAATGACGTCGCGCACGGGATTGCCGACGACGGTTTCCTTGCCCGGAAAAGTATCGGGGAAACCCGTCAATACGCGGCGCGCGACCTTCGCGAGCACGCGATTGGTCATGCCGGGCGCGCGATTCTGTTCGTGCACCAGCAGCGGAATACCGGCGATGGCCGAAGCGATCCCGCCAGGCCCGGCCGCGAAACCGCCGAAGCTGACGACCGCGCGCGGGCGATGCGTGCGCAATATGCGTGCGGCGGCGCGCACAGCGGCGAGCAAGCGCATCGGCAGGCGCAGCAAGGCACCGAGCCCTTTGCCGCGGAACCCCTGGATCGGAATAGTCTCGATCGCGATGCCGTGTTGCGGCACCAAACGCGTTTCCATCCCGCCGTCGGCGCCCATCCACACCACCGGCACGTCGCGCGCGCGCAGCGCGGCGGCGACCGCGAGGCCCGGGAAAATATGCCCGCCCGTGCCGCCGGCGAAAATCATCACCGGACGCTGCGTCGTCATCGATTCGGTGCGCGGCTCGTTCACGCGCCCCTCCCGAAACTCGGTTCGACGCGATCGCGCAAACGGCTGGTGCCGCGCACGGCGGTCGCGGTGGCCGGCGCCGTCGATACCGCGATCGGTTGCGCGGTGTCGGGCATCGCGACCGCGGTCTGCGACGCATCGCCGCGCAGACGCGCGACTTGTCGTTCGGCGCGATCCAATTCATAAGACACGCGCAGTAACAAACCGATCGCCGCGCAGGTGCCGAGCAAACTGGAACCGCCGGACGACACCAGCGGCAGCGTCAAGCCTTTCGTCGGCAGCAAACCGAGATTCACGCCGATCGACACGAAGCTTTGCAGCGCTATCCACAACGACACGCCGAACGCGCAATAGCCGGCGAAATGCCGCCGCATTTCCACGCATTTGAGGCCGATCCAGAAGCCGCGACCGACCAGCAGCGAATACAGCGCGACCACGACGCACACGCCGACGAAGCCGAGTTCTTCGGCGATCACCGCGAGTATGAAGTCGGTATGTGCTTCCGGCAGATACGACAGTTTTTGGACTGATGCGCCGAGACCGACGCCGAACCATTCGCCGCGGCCGACCGCCATCAACGCGTTCGACAATTGATAACCGCTGCCGAACGGATCGGCCCACGGATCCCAGAACGAGGTGAATCGGCGCCAGCGATACGGCTCGGCAATCGCGATGAACGCCAGCACCGGCAAACCGACCAACACCGGGCCGAACATGCGCGGCAGATGCACGCCGCCGAGCACGAGCATGCCGGCGGTGATCGCGAGAATCAGCGACAGCGAACCGAAATCCGGCTGCAGAATCAGCAACGCCATCAGCAGCGTCGCGACGCCCAGCGGCTTGAGCATCGCGCCCCAGGTCGCGTTGACCTCGTCGCGGAAACGCACCAGATAGCTGGACAGCCACACGATGTACATCAACTTCACCGCTTCCACCGCCTGGAACGTGGTGAAACCGAAATTCAACCAGCGTCGCGCGCCGTTCACGGTTTTGCCGATGCCGGGCAGAAACACCAGAATCAACAAGACGACGCTGCACACCAGCAGCAAACGGTCGCGCTGTTCGATCGACTTCAGCTCGGTCCGCATCAACACCGCTGCGAACACGACGCCCATCGCCAGGAAGATCACATGCTTGATGAGGTAGTAGTAAGGACCGAAATTCAAACCCACGCCGATCGCGATCGAACTGGAGGCGACCATCACCACGCCCAGGCACGCCAACGCGATCGACGCGCCGAGCAGCCACGGGTCGTAACGCCCGGGCAGCGCGTCCAGGCGTGTGGCTTGCTGACCGAACCGGAAGCTCGGCAGCGAACGCGGCAGGGGCAGCCAATTCGCCATCAACGTACCTTCAACGTGGCGAGGCCGACGAGCACCAGGATCACCGAGATGATCCAGAAGCGCACGATCACGCGCGGCTCCGGCCAGCCTTTCAATTCGAAGTGATGATGGATCGGCGCCATTCGGAACACGCGCTTGCCGGTGAGCTTGAACGACGCGACCTGGATCATCACCGACAGCGTTTCGATGACGAAGATGCCGCCCATCACCACCAGAATGAGTTCCTGGCGCACGATCACCGCGACGCAGCCGAGCACCGCGCCGAGCGCCAGCGCGCCGATGTCGCCCATGAACACCATCGCCGGATAGGTGTTGAACCACAGAAAGCCCAAACCCGCGCCCGCGATCGCCGCGCAGATGATCACCAACTCGCCGGCGCCCGGCACTTTCGGGATGCCGAGGTATTCGGAAAACACCGCATTGCCCGAGGCGTAGGCGAACACGCCGAGCGCGCAGGCGACCAACACGGTCGGCATGATCGCGAGGCCGTCCAGGCCATCGGTAAGGTTCACCGCATTGGAGAAACCGACGATCCAGAAATACGCGATGCCGACGAAGAAAATCGCGCCCATGCCCGCCAGCGGCAACGCCACATTCTTGAAGAACGGGATGTAGAGCGTGGTGGCGGCGTCCACGTCCGCGGTGTAATACAAGAACAAACCGGCGGCGAGACCGAAGATCGATTGCAGGAAGTATTTGGTGCGCGAGCGCATGCCGTTCGGATCGCGCTTGACGATCTTGATCCAGTCGTCCCACCAGCCGATCGCGCCGTAAGCGATCATCACCAGCAGCACCGTCCACACGTAGCGATTACGCAAATCGCCCCACAGCAGCACCGATGCGGTGACGGTCAGCAGAATCAAGGCGCCGCCCATCGTCGGCGTGCCCGCCTTCTTCAAGTGCGACTGCGGGCCATCGTTGCGGATGGGCTGGCCGCCCTTGAGTTGCGCGAGTTTGGCGATGATCGCCGGCCCCCACCACAGCGATAGCGTCAGCGCGGTCAAGGCGCTGAGAATGCCGCGAAACGTGAGATAGCCGAACAAGCCGAACATGCTTTGCAACTGTTCCAGCCATCGCGTGAGTTCAAGCAGCATACGTGTCTCCCCCACCCCGGCGTTCGGCGAGCGCGCCGTCGGCGAGAATGCTTTTCACGATTGCGTCCATCGCGCTTCCGCGCGAGCCTTTGACCAATACGCGCAAGGCGTGCGGCGCGGACGCCGCGGACATATCCGCGCGCAGCGCCGCCGCCAATGCGGCATGGTCGTCGAACGTCCGCGCGCCTTCCCCAAAGGCGTTCGCCGCGGACGCACTGAGTTCGCCGAGCGCGTACAGACGCGCGATGCCCGACGCTTTCGCGCGACGCCCGACATCGGCGTGCAGCGCCGCGGCCTCCGCGCCCAATTCGCGCATGTCGCCGAGCGCCAGCCAACGCTCGCCGCCGCTGTTCGCCAGCGTGTCGAACGCGGCGATCAGCGAACCGGGATTGGCGTTGTAACTATCGTCGATCAGCGTTGCGCCGTTAGGCAGGCGATGCAGATTCATGCGCCCGGCGACCGGACGCGCCGCGTTCAAACCTTCGGCGATCGACGCCAGCGGGATGCCGGCGCCCGACGCCAACGCCGCCGCCGCGAGCGCATTGAGCACGTTATGACGGCCCGGCATCGCCAGCGCGACCTGCGCTTCGCCTTCGGGCATCGTCAACACGAAACGGCTGCCGTCTTCGCCGAGCGCTATATCGCGCGCGCCGATCTCCGCATTCGCGTCCAACGCGAAACGCAGCACGCGGCGACCGGGCTTCGCCATCGCGCGCGCTTCGAAATACGGCGCGAAGGCATCGTCGGCGTTGATCGCGGCGACGCCGCCTTCGCGCAGGTCGTCGTACACCGCCGCCTTGGTGTTGGCGACTTCGAGCAAGCTGCCCATTCGCTCCAGATGCGCGGGCGCGACGTTGTTCACCAGCGCCACATCCGGCGGCGCGATCGCGGTGAGATAGGCGATATCGCCGGGTTTTCCCGTGCCCATTTCGTAGATCGCGTAATCGGCATCTTCCGGCGCATCGATCACCGCCAGCGGCAGGCAGATCTCGTTGTTGCGATTGCCCGGCGTGGAATACGCGCGTCCGCCCTGCGCGGCGGCCGCGGCCTCCGCGATCGCAGTGGTCAACGCTTTGACACTGGTCTTGCCGTTGCTGCCGGTGATCGCGAACGTTTTCACTGTCCGCGCGCGCTGCACCGCGGTCGCGAGACGCGCCAAGGCGAGTTCGGTGTTCTCGACCACGATCTGCGGCAGTGCGGCGGCGTCTTCGGCGTAACGCGACACGAGGGCCGCGCGCGCGCCGAGCGCTGCGGCGCGGGCGACGTAATCGTTACCGTCGAAGTTCTCGCCCACCAGCGCGACGAACAGCGGCGCGCCCGAGGCATCGGCGCTCAACTTGCGCGTATCGGTGACGATCGCGTCCACGGCGGCATCGCCGATGTTCTTCGTCGCGATCAAGCAACCGCCGACGATCTGCACCATCCATTTCAGCGACAGGGGCTTCATGCGCGCGCCTCCAAGGCCTTGCGCGCGGTCGCGGCGTCGTCGAACGGATGATGCACGCCATGAATCTCTTGGTACGGTTCGTGGCCTTTGCCGGCGATCAAGACGATATCGTGCGCATCGGCGAGCGAAACCGCGCGCGCGATGGCCGCGCCGCGGTCGCGTTCGACGATCGCGCGTTCGGGCATGCGGAAACCGGCGAGGATATCGGCGACGATGGCATCGCCGCTTTCGGTGCGCGGGTTATCGTCGGTGACGATGGCCACATCGGCGCCGGCTTCGGCGATCGCGGCCATTTGCGGACGCTTGCCGCGGTCGCGATCGCCGCCGCAGCCGAACACGCAAATCAATCGAGCGCTCGCATGCGCGCGCAGGCTCGACAAGGCTTGCTCCAATGCATCCGGTGTATGCGCGTAATCGACCACCACCAGCGGCAGGCGACCGTCGCCGCCGAGGCGATTCATGCGGCCGTTCACCGGTTCGAGCGCCGCCAGCGTCGCGGCGATGTCTTCCGGCATTTCGCCCAAGGCATGCAGCGCGCCGGCAACGGCGAGCAAATTGTCGACGTTGAAGCGTCCGAGCAAGGCGGAGCGCAGCGGTCTCGCGGTTTCGCCGATGCGCAGCGTGAAGCGCACACCGGACAGATCGAGCGCGATATCTTCGGCGCGCACCGTCGCACTCGCCGCGCCGCGCGAACTCAGACCGATGCCGCGCACATGCGCAGGCAGTTCGGCGTACAGCGTGCGGCCGAAATCGTCGTCCAGATTGATCGCGGCCGCCGACAGTTCCGGCCACGCGAACAGCTTCGCCTTCGCTTCGCCGTACGCCTCCATCGTGCCGTGATA
>JADZBF010000370.1 GCA_020852215.1 Lysobacter sp.
ATCTGGCAGGGCGGTTTGCCGGCGGTGATGTCGCAAACCTTTCGCACCCTGCTGCAATCGCGCATGCAGGTGGGCTTGGCGAAATACGCGCAGCAGTACCCGAAGATCGACCAGTTGATCTTCGAGCCGAATTCCAACGACGGTGAGATGTTCTTCACCAACGCCTTCAGCTTCGCCAACCGTCGCCGCGTTTGTCAGTTGGGCTATCGCAATACGCTGCAAGACTTGCGTAACCGCGCGGATGCCCTGGGCCCGGTGCTCGCCGCGCACGGCATTCGCCTGCGCGAGGACATTTTGAACGACAAGCACCGCACGGTGCTCACCGGCATCGGCGCCCCACCGCCGCGCAGCACGGAAACCACCGCACGCCTACGCCGAGCGCTGGACGAAACCGAAGTGCTGATCGCCAAGCGCAAGCGCGGATAAGTCGGGAATCGGGAATCGGGAATCGGGAATCGGGAATCGGGAATCGGGAATCGGGAATCGGGAATCGGGAATCGTAAAAGCGAAACACCGATGTCATCCCGAGCACAGCGAGGGACCTGCTTTTTTTGTTCTTCGTCGATTGAAAAGCAGGTCCCTCGCTGCGCTCGGGATGACATTGTTCACGACGCGAAGCCGCGCCGATGCTGCAGATCGCCCATTCCCCATTCCCCATTCCCGATTCCCGATTCCCGATTCCCGGGCTTGTGTGAATACTCTAGACAACTGCTTCATCCTGCTGCGCAATCCATCACGCGCCCGCTGGGAGGGCATCCATGGCTAAGTTCAAGAAAACCGCCGGCAAACAATCGGCGTCCGCGTCCAAAGCCTCGCAAGCCGAGCAACTCACCAAGAGCATCAGCGAATCCGCGCAACAGATCTGGCTCGCCGGCGTCGGCGCGTTCTCGCGCGCGCAGGCCGAAGGCACCAAGCTGTTCGAAGGCCTGGTGAAAGAAGGCATGGGTCTGGAGCAGACCATGCGCAAATTCGCCGGCGGTCGCGCCGATGTGGTGCGCGATGTGGTGGAAAGCCGCGTGGGTCAAGCCCGCGAACGCGCCACCGATACCTGGGACAAGCTGGAAAAAGTGTTCGAAGACCGCGTGCAGCGCGCGTTGGTGAAGCTCGGCGTGCCGAGCCGCGAAGACCTCAACGATCTGAGCGCGCGCGTCGAAACCCTGACCGGCGAACTGCGTCGTCAAAACGGCACCGCGCCCGCCCGTAAGGCGACGAAGAAAGCCGCGAAGAAGGCCGCCGCGCCGGCTCGCAAAGCGACGAAAGCAGCAAAAGCAGCGAAAGCGCCGGCCGCGAAGCGCGGTCGTAAGCCCAAGTCCGCTTCCGCTGCCGAGTGATCGTGTCGCGTTTGCGTTCGGAGCCGCAAGCTCCGACACGCAAACGCAACCGACGTTCGATACGCTTGCGCCATCGTCGGCCCCGGCCGATACTGAATCTCATCTCGCGTCGGCAACGACGCAAGATTCGACGGCCGAAAGCCGTCTTCGCCCGCCAATCGGTTCCGAAGTCAGAGCTCCCCTCCCCTCACGACTTCAGATTGGCGGGTTCTTTTTGCCTGCGATAACGAGCACCATCGCGAGCGAACACGGGGACGCGACGTCCGATCGCGACGATGCGGGCGACAAAATTCCGATGCGAAGAAAAAGGCAGCCTCGCGGCTGCCTTTTTCGTTATGCGTCGATCGCGAACGTATCCCCGCTTCCGCGCAAACTCTCGTCGGCGCATCGGCCATCGCCGAAGCGACGGCCGACGCATCTTCCGAGAACATCGGTCACCAATGCACGCCGCGCATCAAGGCCGCGAACGCGATCTGCTCCTGGCTCGGCGCCGTATCCTTGCCCTTCTCGCCCTTGGCCGCGGCCGAATCCGGGAACAGCTCGAACGCCGTGCTCATGACCACTTCGTAAGCCTTCGGCGCCACCGCATTGAGGACCGCCGAGAAAATGCCGAGGCGCGTCGCGATCCGGCTGGGTTTCTCGATGATGCCCTTCACCACCAAATCGGCGGCTTCTTCCGGGCTCAGGGTCGGCACGCTGTCGTACATCTTGGTCGGTGCGATCATCGGCGTCCGCACCAGCGGCATGTTGATGGTCGTGAAGCTGATGCCCTTGCCCGACAATTCGCCCTGCGCGCAGCGGCTGAACGCATCCAACGCCGCTTTGGAGGCGACGTAAGCCGAGAACCGCGGCGACCTGGCCAACACACCGATCGAACTGATGTTGATGATGTGGCCTTTGCGACGTTGGATCATCGCCGGCATGAAGCCCATGATCAAGCGCAAGCAGCCGAAATAGTTGAGCTGCATCGTGCGTTCGAAGTCGTGGAAGCGGTCGTAGCTCAATTCGATCGAGCGGCGAATCGAACGGCCGGCGTTGTTCACCAGAATATCGACGTGGCCGTGATCCTTGAGGATGGTCGTCACCAGACGGTCGCAATCGGCCATATCGGAAAGATCGGCGGTGTAAGCGAACACCTTACCGCCGGCTTTCTGCATCTCGTCGCGGGCCTTGAACAGTTCCTCTTCGCCGCGGGCGACGATCACCGTGCTCGCGCCGGCTTCCGCCACGCGCTGCGCCGTGGACAAGCCGATACCGGACGAACCGCCGGTGACCACGACCACTTTGTTGCGCACTTTGCCCTTCAGCGTGCGATCGACGAACAAATCCGGGTCGAGATGACGCTCCCAGTAATCCCACAAACGCCAGGCGTAGGTGTCGAGCTTCGGCACCGAAATCCCGCTGCCCTTGAGCGCGCGCTCGGTTTCGCGGTTGTCGAAACGCGTGGGATAGGTGATGAACTTCAGCACGCCCTTGGGAATCTTGAAATCGCGCAACAGCATGCCGACGAAACGTTTGACCGGCGGCAGGCTGCCGACCGCGCCGCGGATACCGCTGGGTACGAAGGCGAACATGCGCGCGTCGAGGCGCATGGTCATTTCCGGGGCATGGCCGGCGCGCGCGAAGGTGTTGAGCACCTCGCCGACGCGCATCGGTTCCGGGTCCACGAGATGGAAGCAGTGGCCGTCGAGTTTCGGCTTATGCGCGATGTGATCCATCGCATCGACGATGAAATCCACCGGCACCACGTTGATGCGACCGCCTTCGATACCCAGCATCGGCATCCACGGCGGCATCATTTCGCGCATTTTCTTCAGTAGCGTGAAGAAATAGTACGGGCCATCGATCTTGTCCATTTCGCCGGACTGCGAATGGCCGACCACCATGCCGGGGCGGTAGATGCGCCACTTGATGCGCTTCTCCTGCCGCACCAGGCCTTCGGAATCGTGCTTGGTGCGCAGATACGGATCGTCCAGGCCCTCGGCCTCATCGAACATATCTTCGCGGAAGATGCCCGGGTACAGGCCGGCGGCGGCGATCGAACTGGTGTGATGGAAGCAACCGGCGCCGATGGCGGCGGCGAGGTCCAGCGCATTCTGGGTACCGTCGACGTTCGCCTTGCGCTGGCTCTCGGCGTCGGCGGTCAGGTCGTAAATCGCGGCCAGATGGAAGAAATGCTTCACTTTCCC
>JADZBF010000371.1 GCA_020852215.1 Lysobacter sp.
AGGAAATTCTCGGCGACATCCACAACCTCTTCGGCGATCCCGATGCGATCGAAGTGCGGGTGGACGAACGCGAGGATCGCGGGTTCAAACTCGCCCAGCAGCGCCGCGGCGACACCACCGACGTGATGCTCGACTACGTCGGCTACAAAGTGGACGATCTGCGTCGCATCTACCGCGCCAAAGTGGGCGCCGTCGATCTGAGCAAGGGCGAAGCGACGCGGCTGAACGAAGCGCTGGAAAAAGGCTTGACCGCGTACACGTATCTGAGCGACGAACCGGCGGTCTGATCGATGCGGCGCATGCGCCGAAAAATGTGACGACGCCAGCGTTTCGGAGCCTCGAATCGGCCTATGGTGAGCCGCGCGGACGCACCGTCCGCGCGCGAAGATCGAGTCGATCTCGACATCGATCGGAGGATGGAACCATGACATCGAAATGGCTGATGTGGGCCGCGACGGCGGCGTTCGTGTTCGGGTCCGGCGTGTCGTTCGAGTCGACCGCTACCGGCGGTTGCAATCCGTGCCGAACGGCCTGCAAAAACGCATACAACCAATGCCTCGCTTCGGGGCAACCCGCCGCGACGTGTCTGAGCCGTTACACGGCCTGCCGCGCGGATTGCGCCTGCTGATAGCGCGGCGCGGCGAGAGGCGGATGTCGTTCGCGTCGAACGATGTCCGCGACACGCGAAGGGGAACGATGCGCCGCGCGCGTCGACGTGGTCGCTCGGTTTCAGCGAATGCGCGAACGACCGCATGAGTGCGCGTTCCCGCCGCCGGGCTTGCCGGTCCGGCCGCCGGGCGTGAGTGGGCTGTCGAAAAACGATCCGGATGATCGTTTTTCAACAAACTGTTAGTGTGTTTCCGCCCGATTCCGGGCTTACAAGGAGCGTAACGATGAAACTGAAATCATTGACGTTGATCTCCGCCGCCGTGTTCGCGTTCGGCTTTGCGATCTCGGCCAGCGCTTTCCAACCCACCGCGGTCGGCTGCATCACTTGCCATAACAATTGCGATGCCGCATTCGATGCGTGTTTGACGTCTGGAACCGCATACAGCACCTGCTATTCGCGCTATACGCGTTGTCATCGCGGTTGCGGTTGCCCGATTCCCTGATCGAACCGCAACGGCGTCGCCGAAACGCAGGCCGGGTGTCCGGCCTGCGTTTTTTGTGAGGTACGAATCTTCGCCGTTTTCCAAAGACGCGTCGTCGGCCTCCCGCTGCGCAAACCCCATGTTGCGGCAGTGACAATGCGTCGCCATGACCGTGCGACGGGCCCGCGTTACGATGGCGAACGACGGCCCGGGAGCCGGTAGAGATCGCCTTGAACGAAACGACCCTCGCGTCGAGCGCCGCCATGCCGGACGTGCCGACGCATTCGCACGACCGCCGCATGCCCGGCTTGGATCTGCTGCGGGCCATCGCCGTGGTGTGGACGATGCTGTTCCATTCTTTTCTCGTCGGTGGCTTGGGCGCGGATTGGCAGTGGGCGCAGCGTTACGGCTGGATGGGCGTGGATCTGTTCTTCGTGCTCAGCGGCTTTCTGATCGGCTCGCAAGTGTTGGCGCCGTTGGCGCGCGGCGAACGGTTTTCCTTCGGCGGGTTCTATCTGCGTCGCGCGTTCCGCATCCTGCCGGCGTTCTGGGCGGTGTTGGCCGTGTACCTGCTGTGGCCGGATTTCGCCGAAGCGCCGGGCATGGAGCCGTGGTGGAAGTTCGCGTTCTTCTTCGTGAACGTTTCCATCGACTACGGCCGCAGCGCCGCGTTCTCGCACGCGTGGTCGCTGTGCGTGGAGGAGCATTTCTATCTGCTGTTCCCGATGCTGGCGCTCGGGTTCGTTCGCCTCCGCTCCCGCGTCGCGCTCGTCGCGTTCTGCGTCGCGCTGGTGCTGGGCGGCATCGCGTTGCGTACATCCTTATGGCTGCATTTCGATGCCTTGGCGCCGGATCGCAACTGGTTCGTCGAGGATATCTACTATCCGACCTGGAACCGGCTCGACGGTTTGCTCGCGGGCGTCGCGTTGGCGGTGCTGAAAACGTATCGACCCGCGCTGTGGGCGCGACTCGGCGCGCGCGCGAACCTCGCACTGCTTTCAGGGTTGGCGGGTATGGCGCTGGCGTTCTGGTTGTTTCGCGAGCGTGCCGGCTTGCTCGGCAACAGCATCGGCTGGCCGGTCTTGTCGTTCGCGTTGGCGTTGCTGGTGTTCGCAGGCGCACAGACGAACAGTTGGATCGGCCGTCGCGCGCTGCCCGGCGCGGGCTGGCTGGCGTCGGTGTCCTACAGCCTGTATCTGGTTCATAAGCCGCTGTACGGTTTGGTGGAGATGCACCTGGGCGATGCGCTGGACGGGCGCGGCTACATCGCGTTTCTGACCTACGGCGCGGCGTCGTTGTTGGCCGCAGTGGTCTTGCACTACGCCGTCGAAAAACCGGGATTGCGTTTGCGCGATGCGTGGTTCCGTCGCAAGGCTGAGCGACCCAAGATTGCGATGCCGGCTCAGGTGCGAAGCGATGCTTAGGATCTTCGTGATGCATCGCTTCGCTCGCGCGCTCGCATTCGTCTGCCTGTTCGCCGCGCATGCCTGTTCGCTTGCGGCGCTACCGGAGTCTGCCGATTCGTCGACCGATTCTTCGCTGAATCTGTCGTCACCGCCGCTCGACATCGCCGCCACGCCCGTTGCCGCCGGGAACGCCTGCATCGCCGCGTTGCTGCGCCGAATCGTCGAAGACGACTCTACCGTCCGCGGTCCGCAGCGGCTGTATGTCGGCCTGCGCACGACGGAAAACGGAACGACGATTGTGCGCGTGTACTGGCCGCAGGCGCGCGCCATCTTGCTGATCGATCCTGCGATGGCTTGCGGCGACGATGGCGCGCTCGCGCCCGATCTCGATCTTGGCTGGTATCGCACCAAAGCCCGCATCGATCTCGAGACCGATGTCGTGGCGACG
>JADZBF010000372.1 GCA_020852215.1 Lysobacter sp.
CGAGCATCAAACCCACGGCATCGGCCTGGGTTTCGTGTTTACGCGCATACGGCAGCAGATAGCCGTAACCCATCGCGGCCTGCATCATCTGCTGCTGTTGCGGGTCCATGCCGCTCATCGCGCCGGCCATCTGCCCGATCTGCCCCAACTTCTGCTGCGACATGCGCTGCGCGCCGTGACGCAACAAGGCGTGGGCGATTTCGTGCCCCATCACCACCGCCACCGCATCGGCGTTCTTCGCGACCGGCAACAGGCCGGTGTACACCGCCATCTTGCCGCCCGGCAAACAGAACGCATTGGCTTGGTCCGATTGGATGACGTTCACATCCCACTCGAATTCCTTCCAGGCGCTATTGGCCTGCTTGCCGTTTTCGGCGGCGAGCGCCGCTTCCACTTCCGGCACTTTGGCGATCAGGCGTTCGGCGATGGCGCGCACTTGGCGCGCGACCTGCGAATTCGGATCGACCGGGCGCTCCTTCGAGAGGATTTCTTCGTAGGCCTGCAGGCCCATCGCCACTTCCTCGTTCACCGAGATGCTGCTGTCGATCAGCACTTTCTCGCCGGTGTACGGGTCTTCGGTGCGGTTGGAGAGCCAGTAGTAACCGCCGTACAGCGCGAACAGGATCAAGATGATGAAGCGCGGATTGATGCCGCGCCGACGCTGGCCGCCGGATTGCTGCTGACCGTTGCGGCCGAATGGATTCTGTCTCATCGCGCTTGCCCCTCGTGCGGTGTCGCGATGGTCGTTCGCGACGGTTGTGCTGTACCGAATGCGTTGTTCCGACGCGCTGTCGCGACGGTGTTGTTACCGCCTGCGCCGCGCTCGCGCGCGATGCGGGTTTACAGATCGCGTACCACTCGAAACCCGGTCTTGGCGTTGGTGACGTCGGCATCGGCATGGATGCGCCACGCCGAGCGCGTCTGCGCCGGCGAGTTGGCCCAGGCGCCGCCGCGCACCACGCGCACGCGACATCCCGGGTTGACCCATGCCTCGCCCTGCGTCGGTGCGCGACGATAGCCATCATGCCAGCAATCGGCGACCCATTCGCTGACGTTGCCGTCGATATCGTACAAGCCGAAGGCGTTCGGCCTGAACGACGCGACCGGCGCCGGTCCCCAATGGCCATCGCCGTAACCGGCGAAGGCGTTGCCCCAGCGCCGCCCTTCCGGCGCGACATCGCGCGCGCCGGTGACGTTCGCGGCGTTCGGCGGCGGCGCGCCGTCGCCCCAGGAGAAGCGCGACGTGCTGCCGGCGCGGGTGGCGTATTCGAATTCCGCTTCGCTGGGCAAGCGGTAACGTTCGCCGCTGCGCTCGGACAACCAGCGCGCGTAGGCCTCGGCGTCCTTGGCGGTGATGTGCAGCACCGGCATGCTGTCGGCGGCCGGACGGCCGACGTAATCGTGTCGCCAGTCCACGCCGCTGCGATGGACGAAATTGCCGCCGCGCGGGTCGTACACCAGCGAATGGCCGCGACGCACCGCGCGCGGGCGATAGCCGCTGCTCGCGACGAACCGGGCGAACTGTCCGACCGTGATTTCGGTCAGCGACATGGCGAAACCGCGATCGAAACGCACGTAGCGCTGCGGACGTTCGGCATCGCTGCCGTCGATTTCGTTCTTGCGCGCGCCCATCCGAAAACCGCCGTGCGGCACCACGATCATCCGCGGCCCGCGCCCAGCGCCTTGCAGCGCGTCTTCGAAACGCTGACCGGGCCGCATCAGGCCGTAGTGCGTCGCCAGATCGATCTTCGCGCGCAGCGCCGCGGCCAAGGGGTCGCCGGGCGTGGAGATCAGCAGAAGGTCGGCCAATCGTTCCCGCGCGCGTTTGAGGTGGTTGGGCATGTTCGGCTGTTCGAGCAAACGCATGCCCTCGGCGTGCTGGGCGGCGATCTTGGCGCGACGAACCGCGTCGACGCGCTCGCGGCCGACGCGCACGGTGTCGAAGCCCGGGCGCACGTTCGCGGCGTATTGCAGCCACAGTTCGGCGTCGACGAAATCGCCGCGCTGCGCCGACGCCTCCGCACGACGCAGCAATGCGCTTTCCACCGCCGCCAGGCCCTGCATCGCGCGCGCCTGCCCCGGCACCAGGGCCAGCGCTTGGCGGAACCGCGGCAATGCGCCGTCCTGACTGCTGCGCCCGGGCGCGCCCTCGCCCAGCCGGCCGGCGGCCAACTCGCGCTCGGCCGCTTCGTTGATGTCCCACATCGCATCGGCCACATCGACCCGCCCCAGATACGCCAAGCCGGCCGCTTCGCGTTCGCCGGTCCCGACGGTGCGCACCACCGCTGCGATCGCGCGCGCCTTCTGCAGCGCCTGCGCCTCGGCATCGGCCTCCGCCAACGCCGCGTCGCCCAGCGCGATCAGGCGCTCGAACGCGCGCTGCAGGCCTGTTTGCGCCGCCGCGTCATTGGGGTCGCGGGCGGTCAATGCGAGATAGATGGGAATCGCCGCATCGGCGTCTTCGTAAAGGCGGTCTTGCGACAACGCCGCGGCGGCGCGGCGGCGCAGCGCGGCGAGGTCGCGCGTCATCGCCGCACGCGCAGCACGGTCGGTATCGTCGACGACGGCCGGCAGCGTCACCGACGGGCTGCGCCAGGTCAGGCTGGCCGCGATGGCGTCGTCGCCGCTCACGATCACGCGTGCGCCATCGGCGGGGACCGTCGCTTGAGCCTTGGGCGCCGGGGCGCTCGCGGGCGCCGGGTCGCGGCATGCCGCCAGTGCGAGCATCGAGCACAGCGCGAGCATCCAACACAGTGCGGACGCGGCCGTTCGCCATGCCCCGCATCGCGCAAACCCGCGCATCGTCGGCGGCGCGCAGCGCGGCTCGCGGCCGCGAAGGCTCGGCGGCACGGGCGGGGCGCATCGGACACGAGAGGGAGATGTGC
>JADZBF010000373.1 GCA_020852215.1 Lysobacter sp.
GCTCGGCGCGCAGGAACTTACGCCGCGCCGGCACGTTGTAGAACAGATCGCGCACTTCGACCGTAGTGCCCAGCGCCTGCGCTTTCGGCGCGATTTCGCCGACGCGCCCGCCATCCACTTGCAACGCGCTGCCGTGGTCGTCGTCGCCGCGGCGCGAGGCGAGCAGAAAACGGCTGACCGACGCGATCGACGGCAAGGCTTCGCCGCGGAAGCCGAGCGTCGCCACCGCCTCCAGATCGTCGAGCGAGGCGATTTTGCTGGTGGCGTGCCGCGACACCGCCAGCGGTAATTCGTCCGCCGCGATGCCGCCGCCGTCGTCGCGCACGCGGATCAAGCGCACTCCGCCTTCTTCCAGATCGATCTCGATGCGTTTGGCGCCGGCGTCGAGCGCGTTCTCGACCAACTCCTTGACCACGGACGCGGGGCGTTCGATCACCTCGCCGGCCGCGATTTGATTGATCAATGTATCGGGCAGTTGGCGGATGCTCATCGCAACGAAAAGCGCCGCTTCGTCGGCGCAATCTGAAGAAACCAAGCGCGATGATACCGGCTCGGGCGTCGCGAAGACCCGAACGCGACGACGCGATCGCAGAAGGCGACCGCCGCGACCCGGTCGCGAGACCGGATTGCGCCCCTCGGTGTCGCTCCAGCGCTTATTCCGGGCTGCCGCCCGTGGTGGCCGTTGCCGCCTTCGCCACCACGACGGGCGCGTCGGTCTGCTTCGCCGCTTCGGCGGCCTTCGCGCGTGCGGCGTAGAGCGTGCCGGGCGGCGGCTGGCGCTGGAAATAGGTGTCCACGCCGGCCAGCACCGCGCGCGCCAAGTTCCGTGGATACGCCGGGTCGGTCAAGCGCTTTTCTTCGTCCGGATTGGAGATGAACGCGGTCTCGACCAGCATCGCCGGCATGTCCGAGGTGCGCAGCACCGAGAAATTGGCGCGTTCGATATTCGGTTTGTGGTTGTAGCCGACGCCCTTCAGACCATCCAACACGTGCGCGGCGGCGCTTTCCGACGCACGCATCTGCCCGCTCTGAGTCAGGTCGAGCAAAACCGAGGTCAGCGTATTGTTGGCTTCGGGCACCGGGTGCCCGCCGATCAGATCGGCCGCGTTTTCCTTATCCGCCAACCAACGCGCGCGCTTCGAGGAGGCGCCTCGCAAAGAAAGTACGTAGACCGACGAGCCTTTCGCCGCGCGATTTTCCGCGGCATCGGCATGGATCGACACGAACATATCGGCCTTGGCCTGACGCGCGAGCTGGGTGCGTCGCGGCAGCGGCAGGAACATGTCGGTATCGCGGGTCAACACCGCTTTCAAACCCGGCGTGGCGTTGATCTGACGCGCCAATTCGCGCGCGATCGCCAGAGTCACGTCTTTCTCGCGCTTGCCGGTCGGCCCGATCGCGCCGGGATCCTGGCCGCCGTGGCCGGCGTCGATGGCGACGATCAGCGGACGCCCGCTCAGACCGCGCGGCATGGGTATCGGCGGCAGAGTTGCGGATGTCGGCGGCGGTGTAGTCGTCGGTGACGCAATGGCTGCGGTCGCCGTCGCGGGCTTGGTGGTGCCCTGCGCGACTGAAGGGGTTGGAAGCGTTGCCGCCGGTTGCGTCGAGGCGGGCACCGTCGCGGACGGCGGCGGCTTCGGAATCGTTGTCGAAGGCGGCGGCGAGGTCTGGGCGGATGTCTGTGCAGCGGTCTGCGCGACCGAACCGCCGGTCGGAGCGACCGCGACGATGGGGCCGGAGCCCGGAACGGCTTCGATCGACTTCGTCGCGACGGTCGTCGGCTTGGGCGCGGTCGCCGTCGATGCGAGATTCGGGGATGGCGACGCCGTGGCCGAATGGCCGGCCGCAGCGGACGCGATGGCGCCCGCTTGCGGTGGGTTCGCTTGAGATGCGCTCGTTTGGATTGTGCTCGCCTGCGGCGCGCTCGCCGCTGCCTGTCCCGGCCACTCGAACACCAAACGGACGCCGGAGGCGGCGGTTTCGATACGCGGCTTGGGCGCCGGGGTCGGCGCGGACAAGTCGAAAACGATGCGGAGGGTGTCGGCGGCCGGACGGCCGGTGCGCACGGCTTTGATCAAACCGGTGGGTGCGGGTAGACGCAGCGGCTTGCCCGCATCGATCCCCGACACGTCGATCACCCAACGGTCGGGCCCACGCAGCGCGAACGCCTTGTAGGTCGGCTCGGCGGGCAGTTGCAGTTCGGCGCGCGTGCCGGTGGCGTCGGCGCTGACTTGCAAGGTATTGATTTCATTGGCTTGCGCAAGGTTCCAGCACAGCGCCGCCAGCAAGGCGATGCCGAGCACGATCTGCTGGATGGTGGCCCCCTTGAGCTTCATGTCGCGCAGTCAATCATTCCCGGGGGATTTTTTCAAGCACTTTTCCCTTAATAATCCGCAACCTGGCGTGACTTCTTCGGGTCAGGCATCAGGAAGGGCGCGCAAGCCGTCATCCGAGGCCAGCCGGGCGAGCCATTCGCGAGCGCTCGGGCTGTCGGCGTCGAGCGTGCAGATGCGCCCATTCGCGCCATCCGAGGGCATCGCCAAACGGACATGCAGATCGGCCGGCGGCAAGCCGCCCTGCCCGCGTTCGGGCCACTCGACCAGCCAGAGCGCGGCGGGCGCATCGTCCAGGCCCAGAAACTCCAGTTCGCCGCCGCTGCCGATGCGGTAGAGGTCCAGATGCAGCGCTTCGCCGCCGTCGGGCAGCGCGTAGCGCTCGACCAGCGTGTACGTGGGGCTGCGAATCGCGCCCTGCACGCCGAGCGCACGCAGCCATGCGCGCGCAAGACTGGATTTGCCCGCGCCCAAATCGCCGTGCAAAAACACGACCGCCGGCGATGCTGCGCTGCGCGCGAGCGCGCGACCGAGCGCGTCGGTCGCATCGGGATCGGGCAACGCGACACGACGCGTCGTCGGCAACGACGCCTCGCTCATGCCTTCACCGGATTCGCCAGACGACGCACATGCGCGAACAGATCGGAGGCGAGCAATCCGCGTTCGCCGCCGTCGCGCGCCGCGGCATCGGCGGCGGCGGAATGCAACAACGCGCCGCATACCGCGATCGCATACGACGACGCAGGATGCGCGACAGCGTGCTCGACATTCTGCGCGGCATCCTGAGCGAGGTTCTGGGCAGTGTTCCGAGCGCTGCTTTGCGTATCGCCGTACTGCGCCCACAACGCCGCGAGAATGCCGGTCAACGCATCGCCCATGCCGCCGCTGGCCATGCCCGGATTGCCGGCATCGATGACGACGGGAATGTCGTCCGGCGCCGTGACTACCGTGCCCGCGCCTTTGAGCACGACCGCGCAACCGAAGCGCGCGGCGAGACGTTGCGCGGCGGCGAAACGATCGCGCTCGATCTCGCGCCCATCGGTCACGAGCAGGCGTGCGGCTTCGCCCGGATGCGGTGTGATCACCGCGCGGTCGAGCGTCTGCGCATCGCGTCGCATCAACAGATTCAACGCGTCGGCATCGATCACGCAGGGCTTTTTCGCCGCCAATACGGCATCGAGCAATCCGGCGCTCCACTCGCTGCGGCCCAAGCCCGGACCGATGGCGACGACATCGGCTTCGTCCAACAACGGCTGTAATGCCTCGCGATCGTCTACCGCGCGCGCCATGCACTCCGGCCGTCGCGTCAGCAGCACCGGTACGTGTTCGGCGCGCGTCGCCGCGCTGACCAAACCCGCGCCCGCGCGATGCGCGGCTTCGACGCACAAAGCCAACGCGCCGCCGTAGCCATGATCGCCGCCGACGCAGAGCACGCGACCGCAGCGGCCTTTGTGCGCATCGCGCACGCGCGGCCGGAACCAGTGCGCGAGCGCATCGGCGTTCGCCACGCGCGCCGCGGGCTGCAGATCCTCGTAGACCTCGTCGTGCAAGCCGAGACGATCGATCGCGACCTCGCCCGCCGCCGTGCGCCCGCGCCCCGTGTACAGACCGGGCTTGCCGCAGATGAAACTCAAGGTGAGGGTCGCGCGCACGGCACCGTCGTGATGGCCGCTGTCGGCATCCACGCCCGACGGGATATCGAGCGAGAACACCGGCGAAGCGTTGTCGCGATTCAGCGCAGCCACGCACTGCGCGGCGATGCCATCGAGCGCGCGATGCAAACCGATGCCGAACAAGGCATCGACCCAGACATCGGCATATGGCCACGCATCGCCGGAACGATAGGTCGCGATGGCGCCGCCGGCTTGTCGATACGCCTCGGCGGCGCGCGCGCCGGGGCCGGGTTTGACCGCATCGTCCAAGCGCAGTACCTGCACTTGTCGGCCGGAGGCGCGGGCCAATTCGGCGAGCACATAGCCGTCGCCGCCGTTGTTCCCGGGGCCGCAAACAATGCCGATCCGCTGCGCATCCGGCCAGCGATCCAGCAGCAATCGCCATGCCGCGAGCCCCGCGCGCGCCATCAGATCGTCTTCGTCCAAGTCGTAGCGATCCATCGCGACGCGCTCGATGGCGCGCACCGCATCGCTGCGATACAGCCGGGGCAAGACGTCGAGATCGGCGTTGCGCATGCGGGGATTCTATACTTCGGGCGTGAACTCTCGCAGCGACGACACCGACACTTCGCGACATCCGCCGGGCAAGCGACCGAGCGGCGCGGCGTCCGATGTCCCGCCCGACGCAACGCCCGATCTGCTCGCGCTCGCCGCACGGATCAAGGCGCTGGCGGTCGAGTTCGGCTTCCAGCGCTGCGGCATCGCCGATATCGCGCTGAACGAGGACGAAACCCATCTGCGCGATTGGCTGGCGCAGTGCCTCTACGGCACGATGGACTGGATGGCGCGGCACGGCGATAAACGCAGTCGCCCGAGCGAGCTGGTGCCGGGCACGTTGCGCGCGATTTCGGTGGGCTTGGACTACGGCCGCGACGACGACGAGGACGCATGGCGTACGCTCGCCGACGGCGAACGCGCTTACGTCGCGCGCTACGCGCTGGGCCGCGACTATCACAAGCTGATGCGACAACGGCTGCAAACGCTGGCCGAGCGGATCGCGGACGAAATCGGGCCGTTCGGCTATCGCGTGTTCGTCGATTCCGCGCCGGTGCTCGAGCGCGCGCTCGCGCGTAACGCCGGTCTCGGCTGGATCGGCAAACACACGTGTTTGATCGATAAAAACGGCGGTTCCTGGTTTTTTCTCGGCGAAATCTACATCGATCTGCCGCTGCCGACCGACCCGCCCGCCGATGCGCATTGCGGCACCTGCACGCGCTGTATCGAGGTTTGTCCGACCCGTGCGATCGTCGCGCCGTATCGTTTGGACGCGCGACGCTGCATCGCGTATCTCACGATCGAACACGAGGGCGCGATCGACGAAGCGCTGCGGCCCGCGATCGGCAACCGCATTTTCGGCTGCGACGATTGCCAACTCGTCTGCCCCTGGAACAAATTCGCCAAGCGCACCGACGAAGCGGATTTCCGCGCGCGCAACGATTTGGACAAGGCGACGCTGGCGGACTTGTTCGCTTGGAGCGAAGCCGAATTCCTGCGGCGCACGGAAGGCTCGCCGATCCGCCGCAGCGGGTACGCGCGCTGGTTGCGTAACCTCGCCATCTCGCTGGGCAATGCGCCGACGACGCCCGCAACGCTGGCCGCGCTGGATTCGCGGCGCGCATTGGACGCATCGGCATTCTCCGCCACCCCGGAACGCGCGAGCGACGATGCGGCGATGGTGCGCGAACATATCGATTGGGCTCTGCGGCGTCACGGCGCGGCATAGCGCGCACGAGGCCACCGGCGCGCGAA
>JADZBF010000374.1 GCA_020852215.1 Lysobacter sp.
GGCGCACCGACACCAGCAGCATCACGCGATCGTCCTCGCGCGCGATGCCGTATTGCTTCGCCATCGCTTCGCCGAGCGATGCGGTGGGAAGCACATTGGCGCGAACGGTGATATCGCCGACGCGGCTGACGGCTTCTTGCGGCGCGTCGGCTAATTTCGCGGGCTTGGGCTTATCGCCGTCGCAGCCAACGAGCGCCATCAAGATCAAGGTCAAGGCGACGAACACCGTAGGGCGGGCCCTGGCCCGCCGTTCGTTTTTTTCCGCTGTCGTCAGCAATGATCGGAGTGAGAGTGAATTGAGTGCGATCATAGTCGGTTGTTTGAGGTTTTACTTGGAGGGCTGATGCTAGCCTTGCGAAGCTAGTGCCCTAGCAACAGATGCTTGCAGTTCAGCAACAAATGTGGATGCGTTAACGAATAGACCTTTGTCGACGCTGTCAATATCTGCTGTAGCTCTTCCCCTTTTTAATAAAACTGCCGATGATTTCAATGATGGTCCATCATCCATAATCAACATTTCCTGGCGAAATGGGCGCTTGTGGTTAGCCTGTTCGGGGTGTTGTATAAGATGATTGCGAACGACTCGAATGCTAACGCTATTAATTTTCGTGAGGCCTGGCATCTTACGAGGAGGTGGAGAATTGAAAATCTCCCTTATGCGCCATGCCACATTGTAGAAAGACTCGGTGAAAAGACGAATGTGTGAAAAAGCGGTTGACAGAACCCCTGGCTCTCGTTCTTCTGTCGGCATGCTGGCGAAATATTGTTCTTCAGATATTTCACCTGCGATGAGCCTCGGGCCATTCGATTCAATGTAAGCAAAAGTTTTAGCCAGTAAAGCCGGGTCTGAGGTGATAGGCGTCATTCTTTCCTGAATCAAGCGCATGCATATTTCCATTTGCTCTAGACGGACGGTGACTTCCGATGCGAGATCGTGCCTTTGATCGTCTATCGGCAGCACCGTAGCAAGATAGTTGGAATACAACTTCCAGGCTGATCGCATAGCGGCTATTTCATTGAAGAAATCATGTGGCATGCAATTTCTACCGTGCGTTCAAGGGGCGGGGAATTGCGCGGCTCAATCATTCCCCGCCGACAACTCCCGTCCACGTTCGGTGGCATTACGAATCGCCTGCGCAACGAGGGCGCGAAAACCGCCCGCCTCGAACGTTTCGACGGCGGCCTGCGTGGTGCCGCCGGGCGAGGTGACGCGGCGACGGAGTTCGGCGGGGTCTTCGCCGGATTCGGTCAGCATGCGCGCGGCGCCGAGTACGGTTTCCAGCACGAGGGTGCGCGCGGCGTCGGCGGGCAGGCCTTCGGCGATTGCGGCGGCTTCCATGGCTTCGGCCAACAGGAAGATGTAGGCCGGGCCGCTGCCGGAGGTGGCGGTGACGGCGTCCATCTTCGCTTCGTCGTCGATCCAGACGGTCTTGCCGGCGCTGGCCATCAGCGCCGCCGCGCGCTCGCGCCCCGCGGCGTCGACCTCGTCGGTGGCGAACAGTCCGGTGACGCCCGCGCCGAGCAGGGCTGGCGTGTTCGGCATCGTCCGCACCACGGCCGCGCCGCCGCCCAGCCAGCGCGACAACTGCGCGGCGGTGATGCCGGCCGCGATCGAGATCACCACGGGCCGCGTCGCCTGCGCCAATGGCGCCAGCGCTTCGCAGACAGCCCGCATCACCTGCGGTTTCACCGCCAGCACCCAAGTGCGGGCCGACGCCGCGGCGCTGACGTTCTCGGCGGCCACAACCACGCCGAAATCGTGGGCCAGCGCTTCGCGCAGCGCGTCCACCGGCTCGGCGACGTGAATCTCGGCGGCGGACGTACCGCGAGCGATCAATCCGCCGATCAAGCTGCGCGCCATATTGCCGCCGCCGATGAAGGCGATGGCGGTGTCGTTCGGTGTCGCGGATGTGGTGGTCATGTGTAGTGTCGTGTGGGCGAAAGGAAGGTCAGAGCCTGTTTAAAATCTGCTGCGCTCGGTGCTTTCGCGCCGTCCGCTGCTTGAAATGCTCATGTACCTCTACGTACATTGCGCTTTCTGCGCTGCGGGCGGCGCGAAATCCCCATCGCTCGCGACGATTGTAAACAGGCTCTCAGCGCGCGAGCGCCGTCAGGTCGGGGCAGGCAACGCCGCGGATCGTGGCCTCGAAACGATGCTCGAGCGCGCTGTTGCCGGCGTAGGTCAGGGCGATGTCGCCGGACCATTCGATGTCGAAGCGGTATGCGCCGTCTTCTTGAGCGCCCTGCCGCCGGAATTCGATGCGGTGATTCGCGACGCTGTCGTGGCCGAGCAGGTAGATGTCGAATGCGCGATCTTCGTCGTCGACTTCGCCATCGAGCGGATCGACCTCGAAGGCCTTGCCGTCCAGCCAGGCGGGCGAAAAGTCGTCGAGCCGGCAGACCCGGAAGCCGCCGCCTTCGTTCCAATACGTCGAGGAGAGCGTGCAGCAGTGGTAATTGCCCCAGACGCCAGCGGCCCGCCAATCGGATTCCTCGTCTTCATCCCCGTCGTCGATTTCCCGCTCGCTGTAGTAATCGGCGGTCTTCAGATGCAGGTCGAACCACAGATCGCCATCGACGACCCGCGCGGTCCACTCGAAGGTCTCGA
>JADZBF010000375.1 GCA_020852215.1 Lysobacter sp.
ACCCAGGACGTGCGTCTGCTGGAGAACATTTCGTTCGTGATGAAGGGCGGGGAAGCGGTCAAAAGCGCGCGTTGAGCCTCTTCGCGGGCAGTCCAAGGATGTGCGACCGGTTCGGCGCACAATCGACTGTCGATGCGCGGGGCTGGGCGCCGTTCGCTTCCGGTACGCGACGCATGTCATGCCGCCATGAGCGCTGCGTCTTACGCGTGATGCGGGCACGAAACACTGCGCAGAATTTCAGGAGATCGTCGCGATGAACGGAGAAGATCGAGACCCACAAACGCCGGCGTCGACGCCGACGTCCGCGCCGACTTCGGCGGCCGACGCCGATGCGGGCCTTGGGGCATTGCCGCCCCTGTTCTGGATGTGGCGCGCGATGGATCGTTTGATGGTGCGTTTGCGCCGCATCCAGCGGCGTATCGATGCCTTGCCGGCCACGTTCGAGATTCTCAAGCGCATGCGCTTTCCGCTGCTGTTCGCGATCGCGGCGATTTTCGCCTTGCGCACCGATCAGGGCAAAGAAGTGCTGATCAACAGTTTCGACGGGCCGCTGCAGGGTTTGGTGTTCGTCGTTTTCTGCACGTTGGCGGCGGCCAGCGTCTGGTACACCTCGCGATTATTGCTGTACACATGGAACGAACAGCCGACGCAGGATCGCAGCGAAGGCGCGCAGCGCTTGGCGAAATGGCTGCGCAAATGGTTGCCCGGAAGTTTGGGCTCGCTGGTGCTGTTGATCCCGGCGGCGGGCATCTGGAGCGTGCACGAACGCATGCCCGAACGGTTATCGATCGATCCGCGTTGGTATTCGTTGATGCTGCTCGGCTTGTGCGGCGTGTTCGCCGCCGCGCTGCTGCAGCGTCAGAAGCGTCTGCGGCAGGTCGGGTTTTCGACCGATCGCACCGGCCTGCGCTACCGCCAACTCGATCGCATGGCGGGCGTTTTTTTCGTGGCCATGCTCGGTCTGAACATCGTTGCGGTCGCCGCGTTCGCCTTCTTCCCGCTGCTGCCGTTGCATCTGGGCATGGCGTCCGGCGCGGTGGTGATGCTCGCCACCGGATTGGCGATCGTCATGGGCAGTTTGGTCTCGCATATCGCCGACGAAAGCAAATTGCCGATTCTTTCAGGGTTGTTCGTCGCCGCGATCGCGTTTTCGTTTTGGAACGACAACCATGCCGTCACTTTAATCTCCGATCGCGACGATCCGCGATTGACCGATGCGGATCGCGAAGCGCTGGCCAAACCGCTAGCCGACACCTTCGACGGCTATCTCGACGCGAAACTGAAAACCGCCATCGCAGCCGGTGCGAAACGCTGCGAAGGCAAAACACGCGACGCATGCGATCCGCGCGTGCCGTTCGTGGTGGTCGCGGCCGAAGGCGGCGGCGTACGCGCGGCGGCATGGACGGCGCTGGTGCTGTCGAAGATCGACGAAAACGCCGCAGCCGCGTACGGCGAGGGCGCGTTCGCCGATCGTCTGGTCGCGATCAGCGGCGTCTCCGGCGGTTCGCTAGGCGGCGCGCTTTACGTGGCTTCGCGCGCACAGGGCGATGGCGTGTCGTGGACGACCACGCGCAAGTTCTTCGAGTCCGATCTGCTCACGCCGATGCTGGCGAACATGCTGTTCGTCGACACGCCGATGCGCTTCCTGCCGTTCGCGTTGCCCAATCGCATCGTGCCCGATCGCGGCGCCACCTTCGAGCGCACGCTCGAACACGCGTGGGCGGAAGCGGTCGCGGGCGACGAAGCGCGCGATCCGACGTTGTTCGCGCGACCGTTCGATACGATGTGGCGCGAAGGCGAGCGCCGACTGCCGCTGCTGGTTGCCAACACCACCATCGTCGCCAGCGGCGAACGCATGCTGCTGTCGCCGACGGTCCTGCGCAAGCCCGCGGCGCAAACCAAAGTCGCCGCCGATATTCGGCAGGCCGAAGCCACGGACACGCCGCTTGAACAGGACATCGCGCGCGACGGCCGCAGTTTCGTCGGCGCATTCGACGCCAACGATTGCCTGTTGCCGCGCAAAGGCGCCGAGACCGACTTCGCGCGCTTGGGCATGCCGCTGTCGGCGATGGTGCACAACAGCGCGCGTTTCACCTGGGTCAGCCCGGCGGGACGTTTCGGCGGCGCCAGCGCCTGTCGCGGCGTGCGCATGGTCGACGGCGGTTATTTCGAGAATTCGGGCACCGCGACCGCCGACGATATCGTCTGGGCGATTCACGAAAAATATCCCGGCCGCGTGCGCACGATTCTCGTGCAGATCCGCAACGAACCGGTCGATGCCCACGCGGTCGTCGTCGATTGCGACTATCTGCGCGCGGTGAAAGCCGAAACCCGTCGCGGGCCGACGGTGGCGATGAGCGAAACCCTCGATCCGTTGCTCGCTTTGTTCGCGGGACGCAACGCGCGTGCGGACCAGGCGAAGCTGGCGATGAAGCGGCGCGTTTGCGGAAAGCCGAAAGCCGCCAATGTCCTCGCCGAAGGCGGCATCGCGCGCGAGGACAACGGCACGTTCATCGAATTCGCGTTGACCAAGGACAAACAAGCCGGCTTCCCGCTGCACTGGGCGATCGCCGAAGATACGTTGCGCAGA
>JADZBF010000376.1 GCA_020852215.1 Lysobacter sp.
CTCGCTCTGCAACATTGCTGTGCTAACGCCGCCGACGTCGGCGGCGTTGATAGGCCCCTCCCCAACGCTCTTCGACTGCGCGCCCGCTTCGACCGCGACCGCTTGCGCCTTGCCGCTTTCGATCCCGACCCCGCTTACGAAAAGTAAGGCCGTTCCGGACCGAACAACAGTTGCTTGGCGAGCGTCCGCCAGCGGCTCGGGCAACGCGCGCCCATGTACACCACCGCAGCGGCGTAGGCGGTGCCGCGCGTGTGCAGACCGACTTCGCCCAATGCCGCTTCGGCGGTCCGTTCGTCGGCGCCTTCGCGCAAGGCATCGAGGAAGCGCGCGATGTCCGGCGATTGCTCCGGCTCGGCCTTCAACGCTGCCTCGCGCCAAGCGCTGCCGTCGAGCCCCCGCCGCGACGCAAGCGCATAAAGCGTCCACAGCACCGCGGGGTTGTCGGTCGTGGTTCGAGGCAAGGCGAGCGCGCGACGAACGGTCTCGTCGTCGGCGCCCTCGGACGCGGCGACCAACGGCAGCAGTTGCGTCGCCAAGCCGGGAGTGGATTCCGCATGGCGCATCGCGCCGTCGATGTCGCCTTTCGCCAACATCGCGAACGCGGCGGCGGGCGTGTTTTCGGTGCCCTTCCCCGTTTCCAGCGCAAGCAAGGTCTGCAGGTAGGGCGATTTCGCCGCCAGTGCCGTCACCGCGTCGCCCTCGCCTTTCGCGCGCTTCAGTCGCGCGATATCGATGGCCACCATCGGGCCTGCCTCGGGGATGGCCACGGCCGCTTGCAACAGCGGCTCCGCCTGCGTCCACTCCGCGCGATAGGCGTAAGCGTAACCGGCGGCGAATTTCAGCCACGGTTCCTGCGGCCAACGCCGATGGGCGTCGAGCAAGGCCGCATTGCGTTCTTCGGCATCGTCGATGCAGCGCAAGGCGATGTACTGCATGGCCGGCGAGGCGCCCGGTTTCGCGGCTTGGGCGCGATGTTTCGCGCACACCGCCTCGTGCTCCGCGCCGACGCTCGCATCTTGTTCTTCGCGCAGGCTCGTCATTTCCTCGGGCGTGCGCGCCAAACGCGCGGCGAGGATCTGCGGCAATTTCCCGCCCGGCTTGGCGCGTCCGAACCAGTCGGCCAGATAGCCGTCCTTCGCCGAATCCCAACGCGCATGCGCTTCGGCGATGGCGATCTCGCTCTTCGTATCGGATTCGGCCAAACCCGACAGCACATTCATC
This sequence comes from Lysobacter sp., assembly GCA_020852215.1. GTDB lineage: Bacteria > Pseudomonadota > Gammaproteobacteria > Xanthomonadales > Xanthomonadaceae > Lysobacter_I. Next base: position 1,222 of record JADZBF010000376.1, read on the forward strand.
GGCAGCGGATCGGACAGGGCCGACAGCACCGTGCGCGTTCCGCCCTCGCCCTTGCTGCTGATCGATTGGGGCGGTTCCTCGAACACATGATCGACGCTGGTTTCGCTCCAGCGCACCGCGCCGAGCCGCTCTTCGGGCACCGGTTTCACCGCGCCGTAGACCGCGGTCCATTGCACCAAGGGCACCGCGTTCGCGACGTTGTAAACGAAATGCGGCGAGCCATCCGACGCTTCGCCCTCGAACGACTCGACGATTTCACCAGTGTCCGCGGTTTTGGTTTCGATCAGATGCAGCTCGGCGTTCGGCAAACTCAGCGTCGCCGTCGCGTACGGTTCGACCGTCGTCGTGGTGTCGTCGATATTCACCACCACCGGCCGTCCCAGCCCGTTGAAAATGCTGACCTTCGACAAGCCCACGCTGCTGCCGACGGCGAACACCGCGCCGACGATGCCGCCCGCCACCGCGACGCGCGCGGCGCCCGGCAACCAGCCGTCGGCGGTTTGGAAGCGATCCCACCATCCCAGGGTTTTCTGCAAGCGCCGCTCTTGTCCGGGCAATTGCGCGATGTATTCGCGCGGGACGACGGAGAAGGTCGTCGGCTCGGGCGTGCGCTCGCCGGAACGCGTTTGTTGCGCGACCTCGTCTTCGCTGGCGAGCAGGGATTCGAGCGCGGCATGCCGCAAAGCCGACAGCGGACCGACGGCGCTGTGGAACCAGCCGTCGATCACGTTCATCCACGCATTGATGTTCTCTTCGGACGCGCGCGATAGCGAGAATTTTTCGTTCAACGCGGTCGGCCACGTCGCGGCGCCGAGTTTCTGCGCGATCGCATCGTCGATCGTCACTTGCGAGGCTTGGCCGTAGACGTTGGCGAGCGCGTCGTACAACTGATTGCACGACGCCACCAAGCGGCGCAATTCGCTGGAGGACACGCGGCGATCCGCGGTGACGATCGCGTAAGTGTTATGCAGCAGGCGATACGCATCGACGACATCGGCCTTGGCGTGTTCGGCGTAGTGCAGCACTTCCAACTGGCCGCGCAGACGCTTCGCCCACGCGGGGCCAAGGCGCTCCGCCGCCATCAGATGCGCGCCGCGGCAACGTCGGTCGTGCTCTTCCACCGCTTCGCGCAGCGGCGCGATTTCGGCGTCGAGTTCCGCCAGCACGCCCGGCAGCGATTTGCGCGGCACCTGCGCGCCGCGCCATTGCACGACGCCGCCGCTGGCTTTCAGATCGCCGTTGACGATGGCTTCGAGCAGCGCGCGCTGCTCTTCAAGCTCGCGCAGGCTTTCGATGTTGTCTCCGTGTTGCTGCGAGTACAGCGCATCGATCTGTGCCATCGCGTCGCCCATCGCCGGAACGGTGGGGTACAACTCGTGCGCATGCTTGCGCGTGCGCACCACAGATCGACCCAGGTAGGTGCCGCGGTAACGCGGCGACAGCGACAACAGATCGAAATCCTCGTCCAAACGCCGCAGCGATTCTTCGATCGACACGAACGGCGGCGCTTCGCCGGAAATCATGCGCCGCGTGGCGTCCTCTTTCAGGCTCTGCGCATCGCGCAGCAGCGAGAGCGCCGGGCGCTCGTCGATATCGCAGGGAATGTAGACGCGCTTAACGTTGGCTTCGCGCGCTTCGTTCGACGGATGCGTGGACCACATCTGCGGCGGCTGCGCCAGCGCTGCGTTGAAGACGCGATGCGTCCCCGGATCGCCCTCGGCCGCGCGCGGCGGCAACCCGTATTCCGGGTCCGCCAGCACCGCGCGCATGCGCTCGATGATGCGCAACTGCAGCGCGAAGACATCTTTCGCCGCTCGCCTGCCCTGCGCTTCGTTGTTCGCGAACTGCAGCGCACGGTTCCATGCGTCGTCGGCGGCGCCGAGGCGGTGCAGCGCGTGCACCAGAGCGTCGCTGCCGGTGAGCGAAGCGGCGACCAAATCCGCTTGGTATTCCATTTCGCGCGACAGCGCGCGCTGCGCCAGCACCACGCCGCGGAACACCATTTCGACCAGCGAGCGGATCGACCACACGATCACCGACAGCAGCCAGCCGATCCACGCGATGCGGATATCGATCCGCGACAAGCCTTCGAGAAACGAATCGAGCGCGTCGCGTTTGGCGACGATGTGCCCGGCGATCTGCTGCGCGATGTAGACCCAACGACCGACCGCCATCGAACGTTGTGCGAAGTGACCGAACTCGTGGGCGAGCACCGCTTTCAACTCGCCCAGGCTGAGCACGTTGACCAGGCCGAGACCGATTTCGAGATTCTTCTTCGACGGGAAGATCAGGTTCATCGGCGACAAGTCGTAGAACACGCAGGCGTTCACGCGCGACGACAGAAACACGCGATGCGGGCGCGGGGCGCCGGCTTCGTCGGCCAATCGATGCAGGAACGCGAACAACTCGGGCTGATCCTGCGGCTTGAGCTCGATGTCGTCGCTCTTATCGTGGGCGCGCTTGTTGAAAATCAGCGCCTTGATCATGAAGATCGCCAGGAAGGTCGCGCAGCCGGCGCCGATCAAGAGCATCAGCGTGTCGTTGCTGCCGGCCGCCCGCGCCTTGAACAAGCGGTATGCGGTGAAAACGAACCACACCAGCAAACCGAAATAGATCGCGATGAACGCGAGCAGGCCGGACATCGCGAGCCAGGCGTGGCGACGATAGGTCGCGCTGGGCTCGGTCAATTTCTGCGGAACGGACGCGGGACCTTCCGGATACAACGTGTGCATGATCGATACGCTCGCAATGGGGTCGATGACATCCCTGACCGTGGCGTCCATGAAAACGGTGGGGTGTCGATCGTCGACCGATTCGCGCGAGCGGCTTGAGCGGCTCGGGTATGCGCCACGCCGTACGCAAGAGGTACGGACGACGGCCGCGCGAACGGCGGTCGCATGCGAAGTGGACTCGGAATTCCCCCGGCGCGGACGTTAACCGAGATCGGCGGGCGGCGCTAGATCGAACGCGCGTTTCGGCATGAATCGGCGCGAAAACGGCCGTCGGCGCCTATAAAACGGCGCGATAGATCAATTCGATTTCACAAATCGAGGGGAATGCGCCAGGGCGGGCTCGGGCGAGGGCCGCCTGCGAAGCATGGCATCGCCGACGAAAACGTCCCGCCGGGCCATCGGCCCGACGGGAGAAGGTCACGGCAAACAACAACGGTCGATCCTTCCGTCGCAGCGCGCGAGCGATGCGACCACGCCGGGCGTGCGCGATCGCATCGAACCGCGCAGGGATCCCCCGCCGAAGATTCGGCGGGGTCGGTACGCTAAGCGTTTCGATCCAAGCGCCGATCAATCCGCTTGACGACGCAGGAACGCAGGAATATCCAAGTAGCTGCTATCGCTGCCGAAATCCGCTGCCGCCGGCGTCGAGGACGTCGACGCATCGCTGCGACCGCGCAAGTTGGCGGCGATACCGGCGCCCGATGCGAACGGGTTGGCGGGTTCGTCGATAACCATGACGGTGGTCGCATCGCGACGCGCCTGCGTATTGATCAGTTGCACTTGCGGGCGACGCTGCGGCGCGGCGTAGACCTCGTCGCGCTCGCCGCGCACCGGTTGACGCGCCGCGACCGAGCGGTTCAAACCGGTCGCGACCACGGTGACTTTCACTTCGTCCTGCATCTCCGGGTCGAGCACGGTACCGATCACGACCGTCGCGTCTTCCGACGCGAAGTGCTCGATAGTGCGGCCCACTTCGTCGAATTCGGCCATGGTGAAATCCGGACCGGCGGTGATGTTGACCAGAATGCCGTTGGCGCCGGCGAGATTCACGTCGTCGAGCAGCGGATTGTTGATCGCGCCTTCGGCGGCGGCCTGCGCGCGGTCGTCGCCGCGCGCGGTGCCGGTGCCCATCATCGCCAGACCCATTTCGCTCATCACCGTGCGCACGTCGGCGAAGTCGACGTTGATCAGGCCCGGGCGCACGATCAGATCGGCGATGCCCTGCACCGCGCCCTGCAGCACGTCGTTGGCGGCGCGGAAGGCTTGGATCATCGTCGCGTTGCGACCGAGGACCGTGATGAGTTTTTCGTTCGGGATCGTGATCAGCGAATCGCAATGGTGCGACAGCTCTTCGACGCCTTTGAGCGCCACCTGCATGCGGCGACGGCCTTCGAACGGGAACGGCTTGGTGACGACAGCGACGGTCAAGATGCCCATCTCCTTCGCCAACTGCGCGACGACCGGCGCTGCGCCGGTGCCGGTGCCGCCGCCCATGCCGGCGGTGATGAACACCATGTCCGCGCCCTGCAGCGCGTCCATGATGCGTTCGCGATCTTCGAGCGCGGCTTGACGGCCGACTTCGGGATTCGCGCCCGCGCCCAGACCTTTGGTGACGTTGCTGCCGAGTTGGAGCTGCAGCTTGGCGCCGCAGTTCTTGATCGCCTGCGAATCGGTGTTCGCGGTGATGAACTCGACGCCTTCGATGCAACCGTTGACCATGTGCGCGACCGCGTTGCCGCCGCCGCCACCGACGCCCACGACCTTGATGACCGCGTTCGGCGCCATTTTCTCGACCAGTTCGAAATATGCCATGACCGTATCCTCTCTAGTTATGTGATGCTGTTGTCGTATCGGGTAACGCTGAACCTGACGTTTGCTTTCGCTCGTATCGCTCTTTCTGTATTCCGCCGCGCTCGTCGCACGCGCTTCGCGCGTCGACGCTAAAACTCGCCCTTGAACCAATTCCGGAACTTGTTGAACACGCCCACCGCGCGACCGGCGGGAATCATCGGCCGCCGCGGATGTTCGATCTGGCTGCCCATCAGCAGCAGGCCGACGCCGGTGGCGTGAACCGGATTGCCGACGACTTCGCCCAAACCGCTGACGTGCTGCGGGATACCGACGCGCACCGGCATCTGCAGCATTTCTTCGGCCAGTTCGA
>JADZBF010000377.1 GCA_020852215.1 Lysobacter sp.
ACGACCAAAGCGAGCCTCCAATTGATACCGATCATCACCGCCGCGGCACCGATCAATTGCAGCGACGACACCACAAGCGACACCGCCGTACCGGCTACGATATTGCTGATCGCTCCAACGTCGTTGCTCAACCTAGACATCAAATCGCCGACACGCTGGGAATGATGAAACGCTAGATCGAGCGACTGCAGGTGCTTGAAAAACTGCTTGCGCAGTAAAACGACGATACGGTCGCCGACGACTTGCAGCATATAGCTGCCGAAATAGCTCAATACCGCTCTGACCACGAACACGAGCAGGAGCACCATGGCGGCGGCATGGATCACCTCGACATTCTGCGCGACCAACATCTTGTCGAACAGTCGTTGCACACCGATCGGCAAGGACAAGTGAATGGCGGTCGATATTAGAATCAACGCCATGCAAAACGCTATCGTGCGCGCAAACGGCGCTCCTAGCGCGAAGATCTTTCTCGCCGCAGCTAAGAAGCTCGCGTCCGCTGTCGACTTACGGGGCAGCATGATGCGCGCTCCGTCGCAAGTAGCTGCTTGTATCGGCATGAAGGGAATACGCGAACACTTCAGCCTGCCCACACCGTCGCAGGCAACAAATCGTCCAGCATGAAAGCCGATGGACAGCGCGTTAAGTATCTGTGCATGACCATGGCAACACCAGCGCCACCGGTCCCATAATCGCAACTGATCCGGCTCAAGGATTCGCCCGGGAAGGAAATTCCGTTCTCCTCGCGAATCGCGAACAGCGACGCTCCAGCCAGAATGCGCTCGGTCGCCCGCTCGGCGATCTCCGACCATTCCGGAAACCGAATCAGATCCAAATAGAATTCGCCAATTCCGGCAATGCCAGAAAAATACCCAGGAAATATCGTGTATTTGTGGTTGCAGTCGATGTGTATTCGCTGCAGCGCCTCGACATACCGCGGATCACCCGTGACTCGCCAGTAGCGCAGGAACACTCTGCCGATCCCGGAACTTCCCCACCGCAGATACGGCGTGTATATCCGGCTCTTGGAATACGGCCGCCATGTGAGGCCGCCCTCCGGGTTTTCGATGGCTTGACTCGACACCCAGGTCAACGCCCGACTCCCCGCGCGAAGCCAAGCATCGTCGCCCGTCGCCGCATGAAGATACAGCAGGAACAGTGCAACACCCGCGGCGCCATGCGCGAAAGATGCCGAAACATCACCGTCTTTACTCCAAAACAACCCGTCGGTATTCGCATCGCGCTCCGCGCTGGCGATGAGATGATCGCCAGCTGCGCGAGCCCTACGCAAGTAACTTTCGTCTCCGGTTTGTAGATGAAAACGCAACTGCGCCATACCCCAGCCGGCGGCGCCATGGAATAGATCGTGTGAAGACCAGCGGAACTCGTGTTCCGAAGCCAAGTCGATTACTTCCATCGCTTTCGACGATTCGCCGATCTCCAACAACGACCATGCGATTCCGGATAACCCCGAATACAATCCAGGCGCGTAGTTGGAACGGTCGATCCGCTTGGATCGTATCCATCCGATCGCTTCAGGGTCAGCCACGCCGCGGATCCTGCTCAAGACGTAGGCGATGCCACAGGCGCCGTAAGCGATTCCCAGAGGATTCGTTTCGTAGACGCCGTGATCGGCAGGGTAGAGCCTGTCCTCTCTGGAGTGTTCAGCGGATAGCTCGATGTACGCCGCAATGTCATCTACGATATTCGCGATCTCCTCCCGATCTACCCGCGTATCGCCCACATTGGGCGACGAGACCGGATACTCAGCCGAAAGAATGCGCGCTGCTTCTTCCAGCGCCACTGTTTGCGCGCCGCCTTCGCTCAGCAGCGCATCGATCAGATCGGCGATCGACTCCGGAAAGCCGTAGTCCCGCTTGACGGCGTCGAGAAAACGGCGATACGCCGTTCGATCCAATGCCACCAAATTGCCGATGGGCATCACCCCAGACAGCAATAAGCTCCCGAACGCGTAGTAGTCATCCTCTTTTTTCGACCAACCTCTTCTCACTACGCTTTCCGCCGTAAACCCTGGCGTATGCAAATGCGTCGGCATATCGATGCCTTCCTGATACGCGCCTTCAAAATCGATAATTTTGATATCGTAACCGCGATCAGCCTCCCTCAGCATGATGTTGTTGTAGGACAAGTCGCTGAAAACGACACCAATCTCGTGCATTTTCGATAACGCAAGCGCGATCTCGGAGAATATCTCGCGGTACAGCTCATGCATTTTTCGCGTATCTTCGATGCTCGGCCGCGTGCAAAGCAGCAACGAATGCTTGGTCATATGGCTTTGTAGCGTTACCGCATTTTCCAAATACTCTTCGACCAGATAGGCGTGCTCCCAATCCATGAAAAAATCGACGGGCTTCGGACTGAAGCCGAACGCTTCGATAAAACTGAGAATACGGTGCTCTTTTTTCAACAATTGAACGGCGTCCAATCCGAACACAGACACGTTGGTGCCGGGTCTGGCTTCTTTGATTACTACATCGGCCCCGGTCTCCCGGTCGACGGCCAAATACACTCCTCCTGAATTCGTCATCGTCAGGTGATTACGGATTTTATAGCGTCCAAATTTGAGCGTTCCCGCTTCGCTTTCGTCGCTCGCCACTGAATCTTCGACAGCTTGAAAAGGATCTTCAATTCCTTTTGGCAGACTGAAATAAGGGTTGCGCTCGTCATCGACGTATTCGCCATCGCAATCCTTGATCAAATAGGCGAATTTCCCTTCTTCATTCATCCGCGTGAGCGACAGCAACCCACCGTAGCGGTAGTAGACGACCTTGCTGTCCTTATATCGCCTATCCGAAAGGATGTAAGGGCCGGCAAAGCCCACGGTAGCGATCCGCATATCCTCGAGCAGCGCCGCGCATTGCGCGGTACTCGTCGGATAAATGGTGATGAATTTCCCCCCGGAACCACGCCCCCACTGCTTTCCGTTGATCATGATCAACATTGATCGATCAACGACGAACTTGAATGCGACTCCTCGTGCGAACAGGATGCGTCCGACGGTCGCCAACACAGGTCCTGCATGCATGGGGATGGCGGAAATATGGATTTTCCATCCTTGCTGCGGTACGACATGGTCGCGCGGCGCGCAATTCCACCACATCTGATGACGATCAAGCGTCCAATCTGACGGCAGCATTTTTCGTATCGGAAGATAGAAATCCTTCTCGTCTGGCCGGTATTTCGTGATCGGCTCGCGAAAGCGTTTATCCGCGAGCAGATAAATCAATCTGTCGTCGATCAAACGACCTGCCATTTTTGCCTCTCCCGATCTGAAAACGCAGTTGCGCTCGTTGGATCGCATCAAGCCGATCGACGGCATGCGCAGAGGGAGACTCGTCTCGCATTGCGGTATAAGGGGAGACTCGCACCCGCAATTCGCGGCATGCCACAAATGGCGTCGCGCCCGGGCCAACGTCGGCCGGAATCGAAAGAGGAGGCTCGGATGAGCCGAACCTCCTTATTCTCTTCGTTTACACCGATGATTAAGCCCTCGGAGTAGGAGCACTCGGCGTTTCGTCTTTCGCGCAATTGAACAGGCTCAGTGACGAGCATAAGAAGCTGATACCGCTTCTTTGCTCGGCGGCCATCGTCTCCATTCCGTCGATTTTTTGCAGATCGAGAATACGATTCATCACTTACTCTCCTTGAGTTAGATTGGATTGAATCAATTGACGCGCGAGGCGTCTTTCGACCTGTCGAGTCGGCTCATCCGGAACCGGCCCGGCTAAACGGGGTCGGCGCGCGCCTCGCCCGCATGTGCATCAAGCGCATCCGTACGCTTCATTCCCGCCCATGCCTGGACGAGAAACTGATAGGGAGAAGGCAACACCCGAACTTGCGCATTGCAGCGCGTCCGTCGATGGAAATACTGGAGTTCGCTTCGTCCTTGCGCATACCCTCTCTCGAAAACTCGACATGGCGGCACTCAGATGAAGTGTTTTCGCAATGCCGCGAGTCGCATTTTGCCGTCTCGGGAAGCCGCGTTTGTCGGTATCGCATACCGGCTGCACTGGAGCTTTCCTTGCCCGGCACATCTTGGGGTCAAACCTACACCTGCGAATATCCCGCGTCAAGGCTAATCATCGGAATAATACTTACCCCGGGCAATGGTGCGATGCAGAAAGAACACCGATGACACGACGGCCTTGGGAAGCGGTAAAAACCAGTCCAATAGATGCGGCCACGGGTCGATTCTTCATCATTGCGCCAACGCCCAATCCGCCGCCGCCTCGGCGTGAATCCGCGCGGTATCGAACAGCGGCACCGACGCATCGCCCTCGCCCACCAGCAGACCGATCTCGGTGCAGCCCAGCACCACGCCCTGCGCGCCGCGGGCGACGAGGTCGGCGATGACCGCGCGATAGTCGTCGCGAGACGCCTCGACGATGCGGCCGAGGCACAGTTCCTCGAAGATGACCCGGTCGACGCGAGCGCGCTGCGCCGGATCGGGCGTCGAGACCTCGATCCCCGCGGCTTCGAGACGTTCGCGATAGAACGCGCGCTCCATCGTGAAGCGAGTGCCGAGCAACCCCACGCGCGAAATGCCCGCGGCGCGAATGCGCTGCGCGGTCGCGTCGGCGATATGCAACAGCGGAATATCGACGGCGGCCTCGATCGTCGGCGCGACCAGATGCATCGTGTTCGTGCACAGCACGAGGGCGTCTGCGCCCGCGGCGCGCAATCCGCGCGCGGCTTCGGCGAGCAGCGCGCCGGCCGTCGTCCAATCGTCGGAGCGCTGCAGCGCTTCGATCTCCGCGAAATCGACGCTGTGCAGCACCAGCTTCGCCGAATGCAGGCCGCCGAGTCGCGCACGTACGCGATCGTTGACGATGCGGTAGTAGGGAACGGTGGATTCCCAGCTCATGCCGCCGATCAAACCGAGTGTTTTCATGCGCGACTCACCCCGCCTCCGGTAGAGCGGAGCGCAGCTCCGCTGAAGACCTATCCGAAGCCATTGAGGCGTTCAGCGGAGCTGCGCTCCGCTCTACGGGCAGGCGATCATTTTTTCTTCGGGATGTAGAGGTCGGTGATCGTGCCGTCGTACACCTCGGCGGCCATGCCCACCGATTCGCTCAGCGTGGGATGCGGGTGGATGGTATGGCCGATGTCTTCGACTTCGCAGCCCATTTCGATGGCGAGCGCGGCTTCGGCGATCAAATCGCCCGCATGCACACCGACGATGCCGGCGCCGACGATGCGATGCGAGGCCTCGTCGAAAATGAGCTTGGTGAAGCCCTCGGTGCGGCCGATGCCGATCGCGCGGCCCGACGCGGCCCACGGGAATTTACCGACGCCGATCTTCAAACCCTTGGCCTTCGCTTCGGTTTCGGTGATGCCGACCCAAGCGATTTCCGGGTCGGTGTAAGCCACCGACGGAATCACGCGGGCGACCCATTCTTTCTTTTCGCCGAATGCGACTTCCGCGGCAAGCTTGCCTTCGTGCGTGGCTTTATGCGCCAGCATCGGTTGGCCGATGATGTCGCCAATGGCGAAGATATGCGGCACGTTGGTGCGCATCTGCCGATCGACTTCGATGAAGCCGCGTTCGGTGACGGCGACGCCGGCTTTCTCGGCATCGATCTTCTTGCCGTTCGGCACGCGGCCGACGGCGACCAGCACGCGGTCGAAGGTGTCGTTCGCGGGCACGCTCGCGCCCTCGAAGCCGCAGACGATGCCCTTTTTCGAGGCCTTCGCCTCGACGACCTTGGTCTTGAGATGGATCGCGACGCCTTGTTTCTTCAAACGATCGGCGAGCGGTTTGATCAGATCGGTATCGGCGCCCGGCATGATCTGGTCCATGAACTCGACGACCGTCACTTCGGCGCCGAGCGCGCGATACACCGTCGCCATTTCGAGGCCGATGATGCCGCCGCCGACGACGAGGAGCGATTTCGGCACATCGGCGAGCATCAGCGCATCGGTCGAATCCATCACGCGCGCGTCGTCCCACGGAAACGCCGGCAACTTCACCGGCTGCGAACCGGCGGCGATGATGCAGTGTTCGAAGCGCACGAGTTGCGTGCCGGCGTCGCCTTGCACTTCGATCTCGTTCGGCGACACGAATTTGCCGACGCCCTGCACCACGCGCACTTTGCGCTGCTTCGCCATGCCGGCTAGGCCTTTGGTGAGTTGACCGACGACTTTGTCCTTGTAGCCGCGCAGCGCGTCGAGCGCGATCTTCGGCGCGCCGAAGTCGATACCGTAGTCCTTCGCGTGCGCGGCTTCGTCGATGACGTTGGCCGCATGCAGCAGCGCCTTCGACGGAATGCAGCCGACGTTGAGACAGACACCTCCGAGCGCCGGATAGCGTTCGACCAGCACGGTGTCCATGCCGATGTCCGCGCTGCGGAACGCGGCGGTGTAACCGCCCGGGCCGGCGCCGAGCACCAACATGCGGCATTCGATGTCGGCTTTGCGGCCGGTGCCCTCACCCGCGACGCTGCGCGCCACGACCTCTCCCGCAGGCGAGAGGGTTGATGAAGCAGGTTTCTCGCTCCTTCCCCCGCTCGCGGGGGAAGGTTGGGATGGGGGCTCGGCAGCGGCGCTTCCCGCGACCTCCAGCACCGCGATCACGCTGCCTTCCGACACCATGTCGCCGAGCTTGACCTTCAGTTCCTTCACCACGCCCGCCGCGGACGACGGCACTTCCATCTTCGCCTTGTCGGATTCCAGCGTCACCAAGCCCTGATCTTTCGCCACCGTGTCGCCCGGCTTCACCAGAATCTCGATCACCGGGATGTTGTCGAAGTCGCCGATATCGGGGACTTTCACTTCAACCGTATTCGTCATGATCGGTCCCCCATCACAACAACACACGGCGCATATCGGCCAACAGCGCGGCCAGATGCGCCGTGAAGCGCGCGGCGGCGGCGCCGTCGATCACGCGGTGGTCGTAGCTGAGCGATAGCGGCAGAATCAAACGCGGGGCGAATATTTCGCCATCCCACACCGGCTTCATCGCCGATTTCGACACGCCGAGAATGGCGACTTCCGGCGCGTTGACGATCGGCGTGAACGCGGTGCCGCCGATGCCGCCGAGCGAGCTGATCGAAAAACAGCCGCCGCTCATCTCGGCCGGGCCGAGTTTGCCGTCGCGCGCTTTCTTCGCGAGTTCGCCGGTTTCCTGCGCGATCTCGATCACGCCCTTTTTATCCACATCGCGCACCACCGGCACGACCAGGCCGTTCGGCGTGTCGGCGGCGAAACCGATGTGGAAATATTTCTTGAGAATCTGATTGCCGTCGACATCGAGCGAGGAATTGAAATCCGGATATTTCTTCAGCGCCGACACCGCGGCCTTCATCAGGAAGGCGAGCATGGTCAGCTTGATGCCGGCCTTCTCGTTTTCCTTGTTCAGCGCGACGCGCAGCGCTTCCAGATCGGTGATATCGGCATCGTCGTGCTGGGTGACGTGCGGGATCATCGCCCAGTTGCGCGCGAGGTTGGCGCCGGAAATTTTCTTGATGCGCGACAGCTCGCGGGTTTCGATTTCGCCGAATTTCGCGAAGTCCACTTTCGGCCACGGCAGCAGGTTCAAGCCGCCGCCGGCCGGGACCGAAGCCCCGCTTGCCGTCGCGACAGCGCCGCCCTGCATCGCGGCTTTCACGAAATTCTGCACGTCTTCCTTGCCGATGCGGCCGGCGCGGGCGGTGCCGGTCACGCGGCTGAGATCGACGCCCAACTCGCGGGCGAACAGGCGCACGGCGGGGCTGGCGTAGGGCACTTTGTCGGGCAATACGGCATCGGCTTCGAACCGAACCGGCGGCAATCCGGCGCCCATCGGCGCGGGCGGCGCCGCGGCGGGCGGCTCGGGCGCTTTCGGCGGCTCAGCCTTCGGCGGCTCACTCTTCGGTGGTTCTGCTTTGGGTAATTCTGCTTTGGGCGGCTCGCTCTTCGCAGGCGTGGCCTGCGGCACTTCGGGCTTGGCGGCGGCGGGCGGCGCGGCGTCCGCATCGCTCGGCTCGATCGTCGCCACCACGCTGCCCTCGGAGACGGTATCGCCCAATTTCACCTTCAAGGCACGGACGATCCCGGCGAACGGCGCCGGCACTTCCATCGTGGCCTTGTCCGATTCCAGCGTGACCAAGCTCTGATCCTTGGCGACGGTGTCGCCCACATTCACCAGAATCTCGATCACCGGGATGTCGCTGAAATCGCCGATGTCGGGGACGAGTGCTTCCTTCGGATCAGTCATGAACGGGCCTTCTGGTCGAACCTGCGCCGGGCGGCGGTCGTCGGCTATTGTGGACGGGCGCCGCGCCCACGCCAACCATTGCGAATACGTTTTCCGCGACCAGACGATGCGCCCGCGTATGGAACGCGTGAGCGCATGGCCCCCGCCGCGCGACCGTTCGATGCTTCGCCCGCCCGGTTCGTGGCCCGATTCGCCACCATGTTCGCCACGGAGTTCGCCGCCGAATTCGCGGGCGACTGCGACCAAAACGTCGAAGCCCGGCGCAAGGCCGGGCTTCGGAGGTCACGCAAGAACCACGATCGTTCGAGGGTTCAGCGCTCGTCGCCGACCACGCGCAGGCCGAACACCATCGAGGCGAAACCGACGTTCTGGGTTTGTCCGGAGACGTTCAGACGGATCGTCGTGGTGCGCTTGAAAAACTCCTTCGCCTGCGATTCGGTCAAGCCGTAGTTATCGATCAGCGCACGTTTCGAAACGAACCCGGCCATGCACACCGCCGAATCGCGGGTGCGCTCGGTAAGGTTCATGCCCGGGTCGAGCGGCACCTGGAAGCTTTCGCTGGCGGTCATGCTGGTGAGGAAACTGCCGCCGAACGGCGCGCCGGTGGTGGGGTCGATCAACGCGGGGTCGTCCAGCACCGGGTTTTCGATCGTCAACGTCGGGGTGTAACGCAGACGGCCGAGCGCGGTGGTCGCGCCGGTATTGACGTAGTTGACGGTAAGCACCGGCGAGAACCAATAGCACAGCAGCGAATTCGCGGACTTCGGCGGCAATTTGATGTCTGCGGCGTTTTCGAAATTGAAGCTGGTGAAGGCCGGCGCCGGGTTCAGGACCTGGCACAGTTCGTCCGGATTGGCCGGATCGGTCGGGCAGGTGTCGCTGAGGTTGATGAAGGCGCTGGTGAGGCCGAGCCAAATCACGCTGCGCTTGAAGGAATCGACGTCGTAGACGTCCTCTACGGTCGGGTCGGCGGCACGTGCGGAGACATCCGATTTGGCCGACGCCTTGGCGGCGGCGATGCCGCTCGCCGTCTGCGCGAGCCGTTGTTGGGTCTTCCCTGCCGGCAGGTCCGCCGAGACGGCTTCGGCGATCTCGTCGTTGGTGAGGCCACCGCGTTGTGCGTAAACGCCGACCGACGCGAGGACGGCGGCGGCCACGGCGAGGCCGAGCATATGTTTGCGTTGCATCGTGGAAATCCCCTGGAGGTTGTGGTGGTCGTGCGGGTCTTGCTGCGGGTCTTGCTACATAAAGCGCACGGGTGACGTGCGGGAACGGTACGGGTACCGTCCCGAACACAACGTCGGCAAGGCCGCCGATAGGCCAAGACGCGCGCGGCGGGGCGACAGGCGGCGCGAACGCCAGGCAATGGCACCGCAACGGCCCCGCGACCGCCCGCTCTAGCGGAACGGCCGCCGGGTAGCCGGGAAATCAGTCGCCGACGATGCGCAGGCCGAACACGAAATGCGCGTCGCTGACGTACTGCAGGTTGCCGCTGACGTTCAGGCGGACGGTGGTGGGGCTGGCGAAGAAATCGTCGGCCTGGGCCGGGGTCAGCCCGTAGTTCTGGATCAACGATTTATGGCTGATCAAACCGGCCATGCAGATGGTGGAGTCGCGCTGACGCTCGCTCAGGATCACGCCGGGCTCGAGCGATTCGCTGAAGCGCTCGCTGGAGGTCATGCTGGTCATCAATTGGCCGCCGAACGGCATGCCCGTGGTCGGGTCGATCAACGACGGGTCCGCCAGCACCGGGTTTTCGATGGTGAGCGTGGGCGAGTAATTCAAACGACCGGTCACGCGCGCGGCGGTCGGGTTGCTCCAGGTGTACATCAGCACCGGCGAGAACCAATAACAAAGGATCGAATTGCTGGCGCCCTTCGGCAATTTGATGCGCGCGGCGTCCTGGAAATTGAAGGCGGTGCTGGCCCCGACGGTCGGGTTGAGTTCCTGGCAGAACTGATCGGGGCTGGTGGGTTTTTCGCAGCCGGTCTGCACGTCGATGAACGCACTGGTGAGCCCCAACCACTTCACGTAGCGGCCGAAGCTGTCGACGTCGTAGACCTCGTCTTCGGTCACCGAATAGATCGGCGGGGCGAGCGAGGCGCTGATGGGGGCGGGCGCCTTGGTCTGGGCAACGAATTGGCTGGCGCGACGGCTCAAAGCGCGTTGGGCCGGCGTGGCGGCCAGATCGGCCGCGCGGCCGCGCACCGTTTCGTCATTGAACAGAACGCCCTTCTGGGCGTAGACGCCGACCGAGACGAGCGCGCCGGTCAGCGCGAGGGCGAGGACATGTTTGCGTTGCATGAAGAAGCACTCCGGTGGCGGGCTTGAGAAGCGATACCGGAGCAATACGGACGATCAGCGTTCGACAGGACACGCCGCAGGGTCGCGCGTCGCAACGCGCGCAAACACGCCCCCGGAGCGCACCTTCGCCTCGCGGACGATCAAGGCGGCGTTTCGGCTTCCGTGTGGATGCGCTCGCGGCGCAGCAGATACAAGCCGCTCAACACGATGATCGCCGCACCGACCCACGTCATGCCGTCGGGCAACACCTGCCACAGCGAGAAATCCAGCAATACCCCCCACAGCAGTGCGGAGTACTCCAACGGCGCGATCAACGAGGCTTCGCCGCGCCGGAAAGCCTCGGTGATGGTGTATTGCCCCAACGCACCGGCGACACCGACGCCGAAGATCAACGCGATATCGTCGCTGCGAATCGTCACCCAATCGGGCAACGCCAACGCCCCGGCGCCGAGCGCCAACGAGGTCAACATCCACACCACGGTCGATTGACTGCTGTCGGTGCGCGCCAGTACCCGCACGGTGATCGCCGACACCGCGTAACCGAAGGCCGCCATCAGCACCGCCAATCCCGCGAGGCTCGCGATACCGTCGCCCGTGGGTCGCAGCACCACCAACACACCGACGAAACCGACCAGGATCGCCGTCCAACGTCGCGGGCCGACGCGTTCGCCGAGAATCGGCACCGACAGCGCGGTGATCAACAGCGGCGCGACGAAAAAAATGGTGTACGCCGTGGACAACGGCAACGTGCGCAGGGCGTAGACGAACGCGGCCATCATCACGATGCCCAACACCCCGCGCAGCGCATGCAGCGGCCAGCGCACGCGCAGCAACGCCGGCAATGCGCGGCGCGGCCCAAGGCTGACCAGCACCCAGACCAACACGAACGGCAACGACGCGATGCCGCGCATGGCCGAGACTTGCATCGGCGGGTAGCGCGCGGACAGCAGTTTGAGCCCGGCGTCCATCAGCGCGAACAAGCCCACGGCGAAGAGCATGAAAACGGACGCACGCCAGCGCTGGCCGTCGGCGTGGCCGATCGAGGAAGTCGAAGTCATGCGCCCAGCATGCCGACCATGAGCGGCGAGCGCCATCCCGGCACGCGAGACTTTGCGTTTCGGCGCCCCTGCGTGCTCATATCCGCCCTGCCCCGGGATATCTGCGGGCTGCCAATCACGCGCTGTCCCTCGCATCGGGACTTTGGCGTTTATGCTGCTGTACCTTCACCTTGCCGCACACAGGTCCGAGGAAAACGCCATGCTGTCGATCCGCCTCCGCACACTCGTCCCGATCTCCCTGCTGCTCGCCGCGTTGTGCCTACCCGCATGCAAGCGCGAAACGCCCGCTGCCGCACCGGCGGCGGACCCGGCGCCTGCAGCGACGCCAGCAACGCCCACGCCTGCGGCAGGCGCGCCCGAAGCGCCTGTTGCCGCGGACCCGGCCGCCGACTTCGACCCCAACAGCGTGCCGGAAACCACCGCGACCCTGCCGCCGTTCCCGTTCTTCAAACTTCCCGACGGCCTGGAGAGCACATTCGACGAGAAAGACAAGACGGTGAACTTCGACCGGCATAACTTCATCGCCGGGAAGAAAGCGATCGCGGTGGAAGGCCGGATCTTTCACGACCGTTTCAACTTGACGGCCGGCCCGCGCCAGTACACCGATCTGGAATTCCGTCGCAATTACGAAAACGCGATCGCCGCGTTGGGCGGCAAAAAGATCAACGACACGCAATACACCTACGAGGTGATGGACGCCGCCGGCGGTCGCGATGCGTTGGAGAAAACCAATTACGCCGCCGGGATGATCCCCAACTACCCGCACGATATCTATCTGATCCGCAGCGGCGGCAAGGAATACTGGATCGACGTCAGCACCGGCGCCCTCCCGCTGCACGGTTACGTGGTGGTGCTGGAGCGCGAAGTCATGAAGCAGTCGCTGGGCCTGCTCGACGCCGCCGCGATGAAACAGGCGATCGACAAGGACGGCCGGGTCGCGCTGTACATCAATTTCGACACCGACAAAGCCACGCTGCGCCCGGACGCGCAACCGACCGTCGCCGAAATCGGCAAGCTGCTGAGCGCCGACCCCGCGCTGAGGCTGTCGATCGAAGGCCACACCGACAACACCGGCACCGCCACGCGCAATCAAGAGTTGTCGACCGCCCGCGCACGCAGCGTGCTCGGCGCGCTGGTCGGCCTGGGCATCGATCCCGCGCGTTTGCAGTCCAAGGGTTTCGGTCAGGACAAGCCCGTGGCCGATAACGCGAACGAAGACGGTCGCGCCAAGAATCGTCGGGTGGAGTTGGTGAAACTGTAGGACGGGTCCTGACCCGCCAGTGCGTTTGACGTTCGAGGATCGCGAACAGCGTCGGCGTTTCGGCCGTGGTTCGATGCGATCGGATCAATAGCGATGGCGGGTCCTGACCCGCCACTGTGGTTGACGTTCGAGGATCGGCGCGGCGATGGCGTTTCTACTGTCGTTCGGCGCGATCGGACAAATGACGATGGCGGGCCGGAGCCCGCCCTACGTCCTGTCATCCCGAGCGCAGCGAGGGACCTGCTTTGGGAGCGACTCAAGCAGGTCCCTCGCTGCGCTCGGGATGACATTCGCTGAGAGGTTCCTCCGCCCGGCTGCGCGCCGCGACCGCATCGGTTACTCTGCGCACCCCGCACACGATCCCGCAGCCATGCCTTCTTTCGATGTCGTTTCCGAAGTCGATCGCCACGAACTGACCAATGCCGTCGACCAGGCCAATCGCGACCTGAGCACGCGCTTCGACTTCAAGGGCGTGGAGGCCACGTTCGAACTCGAAGACGACACCATCTCGCAATCGGCGCCCAGCGAATTCCAACTCAAGCAGATGACCGACATCCTGCGCGCGCGCCTGATCGCCCGCGGCATCGACGCGCGTTGTCTGGACTTCGGCGACATCGAGACCAATCTCGCCGGCAGTCGGCAAAAAGTCGCGGTCAAGCAAGGCATCGAACGCGAACTGGCGAAGAAGATCCAGACCGCGCTCAAGGACGCCAAACTCAAGGTCGACAGCCAGATCAACGGCGACAAACTGCGCGTGAACGGCAAGAAACGCGACGATCTGCAGGCGGCGATGGCGTTGCTGCGGCAACAGAACTACGAACGACCGCTGCAGTTCGATAATTTCCGCGATTGACGCGCGCGACGCGCCGGACAGCGCATCACGACGGACGATGATCATGATCGACGAACCGCACGTCACGCCGAGGGACGAAACCGCAAAGCTCGTCGAAACCGCCGAGCCCGCGGAACTCGCCGCCACCCGCCGTTGGCTGGAACGCGCGGTGATCGGGCTGAATCTCTGCCCGTTCGCCAAGGCGGTGTACGTCAAACGACAAGTGCGTTTCGCGCTGAGCGACGCCGAACTCGAAGACGATCTGCTGGAAGAACTGGCGGAAGAATTGCTGCGCCTGCGCGATACGCCCGCGGAGGAGATCGACACCACTCTGCTGGTGCATCCGAGGGTATTGACGGATTTTCTGGACTACAACGATTGTCTCGACCGCGTCGACGCGCTGGTCGAAGCGCTCGATTTGGACGGCGTACTGCAGGTCGCGAGCTTTCATCCCGAGTATCGGTTCGCGGACACCGAAGCC
>JADZBF010000378.1 GCA_020852215.1 Lysobacter sp.
CAGCGGACACATGTCGAATCGCGTTCGTCGGTGCGCGCACCCGTGCGCTCGTCGGCGCGCTCGTCGGTGCGAAAAAACGAGCCGGCTGGGCGCCGGCTCGTCGTGTGCGGATGCGATGCATTCGCGTTTTGTTCGCGATGCGGCGCGATATCGTCGGCGCATCCCTGCGCCGCACGCTGTCGCCGATATTAAAGCTGGAAATCGCTCGGTTTGGTCGCGATGTTCTGTTTGAAGCTGGACACAGTGAACTGCAGTTTGCGTCCGTCGACGAACTCGAATTCGAAGCTGTACGGTTGATCGTTGCGGAACCACACAACGGCGCGCTTCACGCGGCTGTCGAAACTCTTCGGCACCAAGACCGCGCCGCGCAGACTGCCCTTGCCTGCGGGCGGCAGTTCCGTCGAGGGCGCGAAGCGCCATAGTTCGCCGACCGTTCTCAACAGATCGAGCGCAGCCGGGTCGATGTACTCGACCGCTTTGCCCTGGCCGGACAAGCCGGTCGCGCGGTCCAACCACTGCACGCTGCCGGCGTTGCCGACCGCACGGTACTCGTTTTTCGCGCCGGGGCGCAGCATCAGGCGAAAGCGGTCCGGGCGCGCGAACAATAATTGCGCGCGATAGCGTTGCGGCGTGCCGTAGTTGCCTTTGACGGGCGCGGCGTACAGCTTGGCTTGGCCGTCGAACCAGGCGGTGGAGGTGGTGCCGTCGTAGTACTTGAGACGATCGACGGCGGCGCCGGCGGCGAACGCCGGTGCGGCGAGAATCAGAGCCGATGCCGTGGCGAGCATCGCGAACAGGCGGGACATCTTCATTCGGAACCTCTCGAAAGGCGCACGCGGCGCCATGACGTGGGTGGTGCGAACGCGGCGATGTGCGATGGCACGGTCGCGTCGAAACATTCGCATCGAAATGGACGCGCGATCAGCGACAGCCCAGGCGCACGCCGGTGCGCAGCGGCGGCGGCTGCGGTTCCGGATCGGTCGCGCCGCTGCCGGGCGTGCACATCAAGGGCAATAGAGGCATCGGAATCGCTTCGATCATGCGCGCCTCGGCGATGCTGGCGGGTATGCCGGGCATCGTGGTCAGGATGCGCTGCCCGGGTTCGAGCACTTGATCGAACACTTCGCCCGGTGCGCTGCCGCTGACGATGTAGCGCACCGGAAAGCCGTTCTGATTGGAGAATTCTTCCATGCGAACCCGCGGCGACAACCGCGGGAAACCGGGAACTTCCACTGGGGAATAGCGCGGGGTGCCGCCGGCGCAATCGCCCGGGTGCGGCAGCGTTCGATCGTCGGTACCGATGAGGCGTCGGGTGGTGAGATTGGTGTCTGAAAGATGGGTGCGGGCGACGAAAATGCGCGTGCCGCCGTCGAAGCGCGAGGTCGGGACGACGACGGTGTCGCGATCGATGTCGAAGGCGACGGTGACGCTGTCCGCGGCGGGCGTGAACGTTAGGCTGTCGACGTAATTACTGGTGGTGCGCGCCGGGAACGACGCCGGCGTGCTGTTCATGCGAACCGTCGGAAAGAAGTCGCTGCAGCGCGCATCGGCCGGGCAGGTTTCCGGGGTGAGGAGGTCGTACGAGGCGGTGACGGTATCGCCCGGACAAAACAGCGCCGGTTCGAGTTTCGCCCAGTTGGCCACGATCGGTACCCGATTCAGCATACAACCGTTGGCGACGACGGCGCTGCAGACGCACAGCATGGTGGAGCGGAACAGCAGATTTCGGCGAATGGACATCGCGGTCTCCCGAAGCGAAGGCGCAGGTCCGTGTGCGCGGGGGTGTTCCAAGGCAAACGCAGGAGCGTCTTCGAACAGGACACATACCGAGACCACGGCTCCAGAGCCGGGACGGGCCGTGCGCGGCTGTGGGTTATGTGTCCGCCCGCAGCGCCTTCGTGCGTGCGCGCAGCGCGATGGCGAGCACGCCGCCCAGCACCATCGCGCCGCCGATCCACAGATTGGGGCCGGGGCGGTCACCCCAGACCAGAATGCCCAGCGCCACCGCGAACACCGGCGTCAGCAGCAGATAAGGCATCACCTGCGCCATCGGGTGGCGCTGCACGAGGCGGAAGTACAGCGTGTGTCCGATGAGCGAGGCGAATACGGCCGAATACGCGACCGAGCCCCAACTCGACGCATGCGCGTCGCGTAGTGCGGCAAAACCGCCGGGTTCGATCCACGCGCTGATCGCGAGCAAGGGCGCGATCCCGATCAAAGCGGTCCAGCCCTGCAGGCTCACGCCATCGATGCCGCTCAGGCCGCGCATCAACACCGAGCCCAACGCGATCAGGAACGCCGAGAACAGGATCATCAGCAGCGATGCGGGGTGATCCAGCACCAGCGGGTCGAAGCCGAGCACCAGCACCCCGGCGAAGCTCAGGGCGATCGCCGAGCCGGTGCGCCACGCGAAACGTTCGCCCAGCATCACCCACGCCAGCAGCACCGACATCGGGATGTAGCTCTGCATCGCGATGGCCGGCGACGACAGATCGCCTGCCATGCGCAAGGCCCACAGGCTGGTGCCGAAATGCAGCGCGCCGTTGAGCAGGGCGACCGCGATCAAACGCGGCCATTGCGCGCGCGGCGGCGGCTTGAGGAAAGCGACCAACATCAGCGCCAGCAGCATCATCCGCAACGCGCTGAACAGGAACGGCGGGATCTCGCGCAGCGCGTGCGCCGAGGTCAGGAAATTACCGGCCCAGACCAGACAGACGACGAGCGCCAGCGCGAAATCGCGCGCGCCGAAGTGGGTGTCGACTCGGTTGCCAGTCATCGCGCCGCAGACGCGCGACCGCGCGCGGTTCGCGGCATCAGAACTTCCAGCCGAGACTGCGGTAAACCTTGCCCAACACCCAAGCCGGGCCGATCAGCAGATACACCACATCGGTGAAGAAGCTGGGCTTCTTGCCTTCGATCTTGTGGCCGACGAATTGCGCGATCCACGCCACCACGAAAATGGCGATGGCCGCCTGCAGCAGCACGGTCGCGCCGAACGTGCCGTACAGCCAACGGTTGAGCCAGGACATGCCGACGAACATCGCCAGCATGCCGAAACCGATCTTGCGCGAGGCGCGGTAATAGAACATCCACGCCGCGAACATCGCCAGCGCGCACCACGCGCCGGGCTGGAACCATGTGCCCGGCACCGGAATGCACCACAGCATCGCGGTCACGGTCCACAGAATCGTCGGCACCGCGAAGAAGTGAATGGTCTGATTCGTGCCGTTCTGATGATCGCCGGAATATTTGGAGAACCAGCGGTCGATGGGGCGGTCGAGGGTTTGGGAATCTGCCGACATATGCGCGATCACTCCGTGCGATGAGTGCGAAAACTGGGGTTCAGGAACTGAGGTTCAGGCCGGGGGCTTCGCCGCGAGTTCGGGGACGTCGGCGGGCATCAGCCCATTGGCGACGACGTAAAAGGTCATGGGTTCCATACGTGCCATGGTCTCGGCATCGATGGCGAACACGATGTCGTCCGCGTCCAGCGGTACGAGGCCGCCGATTCGCGAACATTCGCTCGCGTTCGCGAGCCGAAAGACGGGATGCGAGAACTCGAAGGCGCATTCCATGTAGGACACCCCTACGAACTCCGCCAAGGGACTGGCGTATTCCGGGCAGGAGCCGCTCCATAGACGCAAGCGATACCCATCGAAACCGCGAACGACGCAGTCCCATTCGCATTCGCGATTGACTCGGGCGAGAACATCGTCGATACCCTCGCTGGCGGGACCCGTGCGGGTGCGATCGTCGTGCGCTTCGCGGACCGACATCGCGCTCAATCCACCGAAATCCCCGCCAGGCGCATCAGCGCCTCGGCGTATTTCGCGCGGGTGCGTTCGATCACTTCGGCGGGCAGATGCGGGCCGGGTGCGGTTTTGTTCCAGTCCAGCGTTTCCAGATAATCGCGGACGAATTGCTTGTCGTAGCTCGGCGGGCTGGCGCCGACGACATACTCGTCGGCAGGCCAGTAGCGCGACGAATCCGGGGTCAGCATTTCGTCCATCACGTACAGGCGGCCGTCGGCGTCGGTGCCGAATTCGAATTTCGTATCCGCCAGCAGAATGCCGCGCGCGGCGGCGTAGTCGGCGGCATAGCGGTACAGGCGTAGCGTCGCATCGCGCACTTGTTCGGCCATATCGGCGCCGACGGTCTTCACCATCGTGTCGAAATCGATGTTCTCGTCGTGATCGCCCACCGCGGCCTTGGTGGAGGGCGTGAAGATCGGTTCGGGCAGTTTTTCCGCCTGTCGCAAACCGTTGGGCAAGGCGATACCGCTGACCCGGCCCGTGCGTTGGTAGTCCTTCCAGCCGCTGCCGATCAAATACCCGCGGGCGATGGCCTCCACCGGCACCGGCTTGAGTTTGCGGGTCACCACCGCGCGCTGCGCGTACAGCGCAGCGTCCACGCCGGCCGGCAGCACGCGGGCCACGTCGATGCCGGTCAGGTGATTCGGCAGCACATGCGCGGTCTTCTCGAACCAGAAATTGCTGATCCGGCACAGCATCTCGCCTTTGCCGGGGATGGGGTCGGGCAACACCACGTCGAACGCGCTGAGCCGGTCGGTGGCCACGATCAACAGCAGCGGACCGAGATCGCGCGCCTCGGCGGGCACGGCATCGGCGGGCAGATCGAAGACATCGCGGACCTTGCCGCGATGGCGCAGGGGCAGTCCGGGCAAATCGGCGTGAAGCAGGGTGGTCGCCATGCGCTACGGTGCGGGAAGCGGGCTCGCCAGTGTACGGCCAACCGGGCGCGGGCGGGCTATGTACACTGTGCGCCATGAAAAAGCGCTGGTACGGCAAATTTTTCGGGTTCATCGCGGGCTGGCTGCTGTTCCGCCACCCGGCGGGCGGGTTGATCGGTCTGCTGATCGGGCACGCCTTCGATGCCGACTGGTTCAAAAGCAAGCGCGACACGCCCTACCGCGTGCTGGGCGTGCTGGAAGACGCCACCGACGCCGAGGTGGAACAGGCCTACCGCCGCCTGATCTCGCAATATCACCCGGACAAGCTGGTCGGAGTGGCCGAGGAACTGCGCGAGCAGGCCGAGGACCGCGCCAGCGAGATCAACGCCGCCTACGACCGCATTCGCGAGTTGCGCAAGCCGCGTTGAGATCGGCTGGAGACCCGATTGTGGGAGGGCCGGCAGGCCCGAACCATCCTGCCTGCCCATCCCCTTGCCGCCACGCGATCTCAGAGCCTGTTCAAAATCTGCTGCGCTCGGTGCTTTCGCGCCGTCCGCTGCTCGAAATGCTCATGTACCTGCACGTACACTGCGCTTTCTGCGCTGCGGGCGGCGCGTAAGCCCCATCGCTCGCGACGATTTTGAACAGGCTCTCAGACAGCGCCGTCTCGGGCGATAATCGCGATTCGCGCCGCTTCGACACCGAATCGCCCATGCAGCCCACTGTCATCGCCCCGTCCATCCTGTCCGCGAATTTCGCCAAGCTCGGCGACGAGGTGGACCGTGTCCTCGCCGCCGGCGCCGATTGGGTGCATTTCGACGTGATGGACAATCATTACGTGCCC
Source organism: Lysobacter sp. (assembly GCA_020852215.1). Classification (GTDB taxonomy): domain Bacteria; phylum Pseudomonadota; class Gammaproteobacteria; order Xanthomonadales; family Xanthomonadaceae; genus Lysobacter_I. The sequence continues at coordinate 5,535 of JADZBF010000378.1, forward strand.
AATCTCACCATCGGCCCGCTGGTGTGCGAAGCCTTGCGCAAGCATGGTGTGACCGCGCCGATCGACGTGCATCTGATGGTGGAACCGGTCGATCGCATCGTCCCGGATTTCGCCAAGGCCGGCGCCTCATTGATCAGCTTTCACCCCGAAGCCAGTCGCCACGTGCATCGCACGATCCAACTGATCAAAGCCAACGGCTGCCAGGCCGGCCTCGTGCTGAATCCGGCTACGCCGGTCGAGGTGTTGGATTACGTGCTGGACGAGTTGGATCTGGTGCTGCTGATGTCGGTGAACCCGGGCTTCGGCGGCCAGAGTTTCATTCCCTCCGCGCTGGACAAGCTGCGCGTCGTGCGCCAACGCATCGACGCGGCGACCGCGCGCACCGGCAAATCGATTCGGCTGGAGATCGACGGCGGCGTGAAGGTCGACAACATCGCCGAGATCGCGCAGGCCGGCGCCGATACCTTCGTCGCCGGCTC
>JADZBF010000379.1 GCA_020852215.1 Lysobacter sp.
CACGTTGGATATCGATGCCGATGCCGCCGAATTGGGCGCGGCCTTGTCGGCGACGGTGGCGTTGCGTTTGGTCGAAGCCGGCACCGCGACGCCGGTGCGCGATGCGCTCGCGGTGTGGCCATCGCCGCGCGGCGAAGTGCGTCTGCGCGCCGATGCGAACGGCATCGTGCGTTTGCCCGGCGTGGACGTATCGGAACCGCTGCGATTGGAATTGCGATTCGAATCGAAGGGGCCGCCTTCGTTCGTCGTCGATGCCTTGCCGCGTTGGCCCGAACGCATCGCGCTGGATCTCGATGTCGGCGATGGGCGCGCGGTCGGCGATACGCTGGAGAAAACCGTCGAACTGCAGCCGTTGCGATGGTTGATCGTGGAAGCGCCGGGCATCGATATCCCGCGCCGTCCGCGCGTCGACGATCCGTTTCCCGTGTTCGTGCTGCAGCGCGTGGAAGGCGCCGTGTGGCGCGATGTCGGCGCGGATGCGTTCCGCCCGGTGGAAGAGGGTATCGCGGTGTCGCTGGACGTACCGGGACGCGTGCGCGTCGCGGCCCTGATCGCGCCATGGCGGGTGGCGTACAGCGATGCCGTCGAATCGCGCGCAGGCGACGCGCGTCAACGCGTCCGGCTGCGCAGCGTCGGCGGTCGCGATGCGACGGTGCGCTTCGTCGCCGATGCGCGTCCGCTCGCGTTCGCGCCGGTACGCTTCGTGTCGCCGCTGCGCGGCGTGCCGCCGAAAACGATGACCACCGATGCGGCCGGGCGCATCGTGCTGCCGAACGCCAATGTGCCGACGCTGCGTGCGGAAGCGCCCGGGTTCGAGCAAGTCGAAGTGCGTTTGGATGGCGCCGAGCCGGTCGTGTCGCTGCGGCGCGACGGCGGCTGACGACAACGAACGACAGCAACGGCCGACGGCAATAAATTCGCTTTGCGCTTAGAGCCTGTTCAAAATCGTCGCGAGCTATGTGTATTCCGCGCCGCCCGCAGCGCAGAAAGCGCAGTGTACGTCGAGGTACATGAGCATTTCGAGCAGCGGACTGCGCGAAAGCACCGAGCGCCGCAGATTTTGAACAGGCTCTTAACCCCGTTTCCGCAGCCGATCCGTTCTGCCCAGACGCAACGCGCCCTTCGCGCGTCGATATCGGGAGCCACCATGATCCATCGTTCGCCCTTGTCCGCCGCGCCGCGACCGCGGACGCGCTTGTGGCTGCCCATCGCAGCCGTGTTGGTCACTGCCGTCGTGGTCTGCGCCGCGCTTCCGGTGGCGTTGACCGCAGCGGTCGCGCAGGAGAAAAGCGCGGCCGCGACCCCGTCCATCCCCAGCGATGCGGACGAGGCGGCGATCGAAAGCCAACGGCGCGCGATCCGACAGGAAATCGCCGGCCTCCGCGCGCATCGCTGGGCCGGCGATTACTACGAAGGCGATGGCCTCGGCGCGAATGTCGCGTTCACGCTCGCGCCCCAGCAAGGCTTCGCCGCGACTTGGCGCGGCTGTCTGGGTCTGTACGGCGCCAATCGCGGCCGCGTCGTCGAAGAGAACGGCATGCTGCGTCTGCGCTACGACCGTCCCAATGTCTCGGGGTTCGGCGGCTTTCCGGAGGCGTTGCGGCCCGTGGCCTGGGGCGAACGCCGTTACTTGATTCCCGAAGCGCGGATGATGGCGTTCGTCAACGCGATTCATCATGGCTACGAGCCGCGAAAGCGGATGCACGGCATGTTCCTGCTCGCGCGCGACGACGAGAAACGGCCCGTCGTCGGTTTGCCGGATTTGCCGCTACGCTATCGCACGATGATTCGCCGCGAACCGTTGGAATTGCGCGTCGTCTCGGCGGCGCTCGATAAGAAAACGAAAGAGAGCGACCCCACGCTCGGCTGCAATTATCGTTACCGTCTCACGCTCGATCGCGGCGCGCGCGACGGTTTGGCGCCGGACCTCGAAGTGAAGACCTCCGCACCGCAGAACGTATCGGAAACGGCGAAAATTCTGACTGTTGGCGAGCGCACGGCGACGGCGACGCTCACCGTGTTGTTCAACGATTGCGAACGCCCGAAGATCGCGCCGAACGCGAACTGGCGATTGACGACCGGCGCGTACGCGCCCGCGAAAGGCTGAGGCGCTTCGCGGCGGTGCATCGTCGGCTTGCGCGCGGTATGCTCCAAGCATGCGCGATGTCGACCCTCTTCCCGGTTCCGGTCTCGATGCGGGTCTTGATATCGGCCTCAGCCGCGACCTCGATAACCCGTTCTGGTCGTCGCTTCGCACACGGCATCGCGCGATCGCGATCGGAGATAGCGACGCGCTGCGCTACCAGCCAGAGCATCAGAACGTGGAGAACGAAGATGAGTTATCAATACCCGGACCGTATCAGCACCGAAGTGTCGGTCGAAGAACGCGTTCGCGCTGCCGGCGCGACGTTCTGTTTGGAAGTGTCCGGCACGGCGACCGTCGGTTCGATGGCGACGATCAGGAAAAGCAAGGAACTGATGGCGATCGCGAATCTGCTGGCGACGCTGAGCGTTGCCGAGGACAAGATGCGGATCGAGAAGGTGTCGTTCGCCTCGAAGGACGGCTGGCTCGGCGGTTCGTCGGTGCGGATCGGCGTTGAGATCGGAGAGGTTCCGATCGAGCGCTCGGCGGAACTGATTTCGGGCCTGTCCGCGATGAAAGGCGTGAAGTTGGAAGAACTGCAATGGGAGTTCGGCGACCTCTCCGAGCGACGAGACGCTTTGCTGGTGCGCGCGGTGGAAGCCTCCAAGCGTCAAGCGACTTTGATCGCGAACGCCGCGGGAACGCCATTACGATCGATCTACAGCATGTCGCAAAAATGGATGGAGCCGTTAAGCGAGGGCATGGCCGAACAGTACGAGCGCGGAAGCGGCATGCGGCTGCGCAAGAGCGCGGGCGGGTCGGATGACGAAGCGATGGGATATCAGTTCATGCAAAACCACGAGGGCCGTCTCGGGCTGACGGTCAAAATGGAGTTCCGTATCGGCGAATTCGTCGCCTGAGTTCGGCGCTCCGCAAACACGAGAGGCCCGCCGATGCGGGCCTCTCGCTCGTTTCGGTATTGCCCACGCACTCGATCAGAACGTGATGCTCCAACTATTGATATAGCCGGTGTCCTGCGTCGCGTTGTCGTTCACTCGCAATTTCCATGTGCCGTTCAGCGCTTCGGTGGATACGTTCACGGTGTAGGTGCTGTTGATGTTGTCCGTGCTGCCGCCTGTGCGGTTATGCAGGACGTACACGCTGCCGTCCGGCGCGATCAAGTCGACTTTCAAATCGCCGATGTAGGTATGGACGATGCTCACCGCGACCGGCGTGGCGCTCGGCGCGTTGCCGGTGCGGCCGGACACGACGATCGAACTTTGGACGGTGGCATTGTCGGCGATCGCGACATCGACCGCGTTGGTGTAGGTCTGCGCGCTGCCGCCGCCCCCGCTCACCGTCACCGCTTGCGTCTTGCTCGCGCTCAGTCCGCCGTTGTCGGTCACGGTCAACACCACGTTGTACGTGCCGGCGCTCGCGTACGTCCTGCTCGGGTTCGTGGCCGTGGAGAGCGTGCCGTCGCCGAAGCTCCAACTGCGCGAGGCGATGGTGCCGTCGCTGTCGGTGGAGGTGTCGGTGAAGTTCGCGGTCAAGCCGGTCGAGGCGACGGTGAAGTTCGCCGTCGGCGCGACGTTACCGCCGCCGCCGCCGCCGGTGATCGTCAGGATCGCGGCGTTCGGCGTGCCCGGTTTGCCGGCGGCATCGGTGCCTTGCACGTAGATCAGATGCCGACCCGCGGCCAAGCCGGTGGTGCTCAGGGTCGCGGTCGCGGTCTCGCGCGTGGCGTTGAAGCTGCCGTCGCTGGCGGTCATCGCCAGCCCGTTGGCGCCGATCTCCCACGGCGCCACATCGACATAGATTTTCGCGGAGGCGATGGCCTGCGTCGTCTCGGTGCCGTTGGTTTGGTTGAACTGGCTGTCGTCGAGAATCGCGCTGATCGTGACCGGCGTACCCGCAGCGACGGAGGCGCTGGAGGTCGAGACGCTGATCGTGTTCGGGCCGGACGGATAGCGATAGGGCGCGGTCAGATTGCGGGCGGCGTATTTCAGCGCGGCGAGATTTTTCGGCAGCGTGTTGGAGGTGAACGTCGTGCACGATTCGAAGAACGAGACGCCCAACTCGATGGTGTAGCTGGGCACGCCGAGCAGGCCGTACATATTGTCGTCCGTGGCGCCGTCGGTGCCGTACAACTCGTCCGATTGCTGCGGGCGATAGCCGTTGAAATACGCCATACGACGACCGAACGTACGCAATGCGGCGCTGTTGGGCGCGGCGTTCGGGGTGTCGCCCCAGGGCCACAGCACCAATTGCGAATAGCTGTGGATGTCGAGGAACAGGCCCTGATAATCGTCCGGCGCTGCGCTGGTGGCGGCGTCGGCGCGGCGGTCGGGGAAAATGCCGCCGCTGTACGTGCCGCCCGCGCCCGGCGTACCGGCGACCAGACGCACCAAGTTCTGCGTTTCGGGTTCGGATTGCGCGGTCGGGCCGTGATAGGTCTCGGCGCAGGCATTGCTGCTGGAACCGCCGGGAACCGTATTCCAGTGGAACGGGAAATTGCGGTTGAGATCGGTGCCCACGCTATTGGCGCTGCAGGAGCCGTTGGTGTTGTTGACGTTCTTGCGCCAGGACAACCCGGTTTCGGCTTTTTTGCGGCCGTCCGGATTGGCTTGCAGCACCAGGTGGAAGGTGTAGTTGTCCATCAGCCACGTTGCTTCCGGATCGGTGCCGTAGCCGTTCACCAACCACTCGGCGAAGCGCGTGACCAATTCGGCCGGCGTGTATTCGCGCGCGTGGATCGAGCCGAACACCACCATCGGCGGTTTATTCGGACGCGACGCGTTGGTGGCGGAGTTGGTCAGTCGCAGCACCTTCATGTCGTAACCGCCGGTGCCGCGCGATTTGAGCCAGGTCGGACCGATATTGGTGACGCTGGCCAGCGCCGGTTTGCTGGCGACCAATTGATCGATGGAGGTGTAGGTCTCTTCGACCGTGCGATAGCAGGCGTAGCCGGAAATGCTGCGGGTGCCGAACCGTCCGCTCGCGATCGACGATTCGGCGTTGCGGATCGTGTCGGTCGCGGCTTGATCGACGGTCACGCGAAATCCCGCGCGCTGCAATTCGGCGATCTCCGCAGCGCTGGCTTCGGTGCGCGCCACGCGCGCGGCGCGGTCGACGATCATGTGCTGGAAGCGCGAGCCGAGCTGCTGCAATTGCGCGCGATTGCGATAAGCGATATCGACGAACGAGAGCCGGTCGTCCGGCGTCTGCGCGGCGGGCGTCGCGGGCGTCGCGGGCGTGGCGGGCGTGGCGGGATTGGCGGCGACGGCCGGCCATGCGGATCCGAGCGCCAGCATCAGCGCGAACGCTAGACGGGCGGCGAAACGTGGGGAGCGAGATCGGACATCATCGCGACGATGTTGCCGATCGTCGCGAAAACCGTCATGCGGCGGTGAAACGAGC
>JADZBF010000380.1 GCA_020852215.1 Lysobacter sp.
CTGCCGATATCTGCGCGTTCTCAGTCGCGGAGATGGAAAAAAATCCGGCCGGCACGCGCATCGCCAAGATCGCCTGCGAAGAACATGTGCTTTGGCATAAACCCTTCATCAACGCGCAGGGGCGCATCGTTCGGCTCGGGCCGATGGAAGCCGAGCGCGATGCGCTGGCCGACAAAACCACGCCTGCGTGGAAGCGCGTGCTGTGGTACTGGCGCGAATCGGGTTTGCTTGATCGCAACGCCGATTGGGAACGGACTCGAATCGCCGACAAGGGCGATGCCGGCCGAAACGGCGCATCGGATTGCGCCGACGACACGCAGGACTGGGGCCAGCGAGCCGCCTGCCGCGCGTTCCTGATCGACGTGCCGTGGTCGGCGGTGTTCGTGTCCTACACGATGAAACGCGCCGCGATCGCCGACTTCACGTTGTCGTCTTCGCACTTCTATTACATTCGCGACGCGGCGCGAAACCCGGAGACATCGCCGTATCGGTTGGCCGATCCGGCGAAGGAAACGCCCGAAGTGGGCGATCTGATTTGCTACGCACGGGAAAAAGGTCGCGTGTTCGGATACGCGCGGTTCGTCGAATACGTGCGCGGCGACGGCGACAAGCTGGATTCGCATTGCGATATCGTGGTGGCGGCGAATCTCGACCGAGACAGCAAGGCGTACGCGATCGGCGGCAACGTCATGCAGGGCGTGACGATGCGCAAGCTCACGCTCAATGCGCGTGGTCGGCTATCGCTACCGATGAAGCGCGACGGCGATGCCGATCGCGCCTTCGATCCGCGCGACGAATCGACCGAGAACATGAATCGGCAGGATTGGGTGGGGTTGTTGAAGTTGAACCGGGATCGCGTCCGCTGAGCGGAACATGGCGCGGGCCGCATTCAACGCTGGAAAAACTCCAACAGCGCCGCAACGAACTCCGGATAATTGGAAATATCGTTGTGATCGGCCTTCGCGATGCGCACCACCGTCGGTGGCGCCGGCAGCGCGGCGATCAAACGGAGTGTGTTCGCTTCCGGCACCACATCGTCGCGGCCGCCGTGGACGATCAACATCGGCTGCTTGAAGCGCCTCAGCGCTTTATCGGATTCGTAACGCTCATCGAGCAGCCAACCCACCGGAAACATCGGGTAATGCGATCTGGCCGCGCCGACCATGCTGTCGAACGGCGTCACCAGCACCAAACGCTCGACAGGTCGCTGTGCGGCGACCTGGCTGGCGATCCCGCTGCCCAAGCTGCGGCCGATGACGGCGATCTTCTGTCCCGGATGCCGGCGCTGCACGTCGTCGAAGAATGCCAGCGCATCCGGTACCAGTGCGGCCTCGCTTGGGGCGCCTTCGCTGGCGCCATAACCGCGATACGCGAGGAAATACACGCTGCGGCCGGGGAACAGGAGCGCGAACGCTTCGCGATTGGATTCGACGCGCTCGGCGTTGCCGCCGAAATACAGAATCGGATCGGGTTTGTCGGGATTCGCGACCCATCCGCGCAGCGTGGCGTCCGGGCGTTTCAGCGCGAAGTCCGTCGATGCCGCATCGACCGTCGTCGTCCACCCGTAATAGATCATGTCGCGTTGTTTGGCGTGCAGGAACCAGCAGATGCCCAGATAACCCAGCAATACCGCAGCGGCGGCGATGAGGAGAAAATTACGCATGCGTCGTCGGTTTCTCCGTTGCCAGCTTCTGCGCCGCCTCGAACGCCGCCAACTGTTCCGGCGTCGCTTCGGTTTGATGCTTCGCTTTCCATGCCGCGAACGGGATGCCGTAAACGGTTTCTCGGGCGGCATCTTTGCTCAATTCGATCCCGCGCTCGGTCGCCGCTTCGCGATACCAATCGGCGAGGCAGTTGCGGCAGAAACCGGCGAGAATCATCAAATCGATGTTCTGTACGTCCGGCCGTTCTTGCATCAGATGGTCGCGGAGGCGGCGGAACGCGGCGGCTTCGAGTTCGACGATGGTCTGCGGATCCACGGCGGGGTTTCTCAACGAAAACGGTGGCCGCAATGGTCGCAGGCTTTGGCGAAGATGGCGAATCCATCGTGATCGATCAACGTCGCGTCGCATTGAGGACACACCACCTTGCGCTTGGCGATGCGACTGAACATCAAGCGCGCCGGCAGCAGCGGCAGCATCAGCCACCACACATGCACGCGTGGGTAGAGGAAGAACAGCCAGATCAGGCCGACGGCCGCGAACAACGCGAATTCCAATGCCATCAAGCCGAAGAACCAACGCCGGGCTTTGCTGAGGCCGGCCGCCGTGGCCGTTACGGACAGTGGAGGGCGCATGGGGCGTCGACGATTCCGAAGGGGGCGTAAGGCGGGGGCTTCGGCGATAATACGCGGCCCTCACGACCGCTGTGTGTCGCATGACCGCCAAGATCCTCGACGGCAAACGCATCGCCGACCGCTTGCTGGACGACCTCAAGGCGCAGGTCGATGTCCGCATGGCCGCCGGACAGGCGCGCCCGGGGTTGGCGGTGGTGCTGGTCGGCAGCGACCCGGCGTCGCAATCCTACGTGCGCAACAAGCGCCGCGCGGCCGAGAAAGTCGGCATTCGCGCATTCGATTACGACTTGCCCGCCGGTACCTCGGAAGCCGAACTCCTGGCCCTGATCGATCGATTGAACGCCGATCCCTCGGTGCACGGCATCCTGGTGCAACTGCCGTTGCCGGGCATCCCCGACGCGACACGGCTGATTCACCGCATCGACCCGCGCAAGGACGTGGACGGGTTTCATCCCGAAAACGTGGGGCATCTGGCGCTGCGGCAATTCGGACTCCGGCCCTGTACGCCGCGCGGCATCACCACGCTGCTGGCCTACACCGATCGCCCCGTGCGCGGTCAGAACGCGACGATCGTGGGCGTCAGCAATCACGTCGGCCGCCCGATGGCGCTGGAACTGCTGATCGCCGGTTGCACCGTCACCAGTTGCCACAAATTCACCCCGGCCGAGGTGATGCGCCGGCATATCGGCGAGGCGGACATTCTGGTGGTGGCGGTGGGCAAACCGGGACTGATTCCCGGCGATTGGGTGAAGCCCGGCGCGGTGGTGATCGATGTCGGCATCAACCGCTTGGACGACGGCCGATTGGTCGGCGATGTGGATTTCCGCTCGGCCGCTGAGCGAGCCAGTTGGATCACGCCGGTCCCGGGCGGGGTGGGGCCGATGACCGTGGCGACACTGATGCAGAACACGCTGGAAGCCGCTGAGGCGGCGGTGCCGGTCGTCTGACCGCACTTGTTGTGGGAGGGCCGGAAGGCCCGATGATCGAAGCGATTCTCTCGGGCCTTCCGGCCCTCCCACATCGCTTCGCCCCTGATTTTCTCGGGCCGAGAACCCGGC
>JADZBF010000381.1 GCA_020852215.1 Lysobacter sp.
CGCGCCGCCCGCAACGCGGAAAGCGCAGTGTACGTGCAGGTACATGAGCATTTCGAGCAGCGGACGGCGCGAAAGCACCGAGCGCAGCAGATTTTGAACAGGCTCTTAGACCGCTGAATATTCTGCGTTACAGCAACTGCGGCTTATCGACCGCTCTACCGAGACGCGAGCGCGAAGTCCGTGTACACGAAGCGTTCGTCGCGCAGCACGGTCTCGCCGCGGCGCAGCGCGAGCGATGTCGCGAACATCGGGCCGGCGTAGGCGACGGTGTGGAATTCGCCATTCTCGCCGCAGGGATCGACGCTCGACGGCAAATCCGCGAGCAAGTCGTCGTCGAACTCGCGGCCGGCGAAACCGGCGTCGAGCTGCGTGCTGTCCACGCAGGTCAACGCCGCGCGCAACCCCGCATCGATCATCGCCCGCGCCACGCGCGTCGTATGCCCGGGCGACGGGTCGAAAATCGGAAAGTGCGGCGTCCAGCCGAGCCGCGCGCACAGCGCTTCGCGATACGCGCGGATATCGGCCAGAAACAGATCGCCGAACGCGATATCGCGCACGCCGGGCCAGCGTCGCTGCGCCTCGACGAGCGCGGTGGCATAGCTGTCTTCGTACACCGCATTATTCGAACGCTGCGGCATCCAGGCTTCGACGACGGGCACGCCGCACGACTCCGCTTGAGCGTGCAGAATCTCGCGGCGTATCCCCTGCATCGCGATGCGATCGTAACCTTCGGTGAGCGTGGTGACGAAACCGACGACTTCCACATCGTCGCGCGCGCGCAGCGCATGCAAAGCCCAGGCGGCGTCTTTACCTCCGCTCCACGAAAGCAGGATTGGCGGTCGCGGCGCCGTCATGCGCGACCGGACTCAAGCATCGAAGGTATGCGGTTCGGACGCGAAGCCCACCACCACCGCGCCTTTGCCGGCGTTGACCATGCCGGTCAGGCTCATCACGCTTTCGTGCAGCTCGATGCCGCGTTCGAAGCAGGTCTTGCGCAATTCGGCATATCCGGGCAAGGCCCGCATTTCGTCGAGGGCGCCGCCGTAGCTCAGCGACATGTCCGGCGTGAGCAACCCGGCGCGCACGCGATCGGCGGCGAACGCGAACAAGCGTCGGACCGCGGGTTCGAAACCTCTGGCCTTCGCGACCGGATGCGTTTGACTGCGGTTGCAATGGATGATCGGTTTGATATCCAGCGCCGAACCCAACACGACGCTGGCCAGTCCGACGCTTTTCTCGCCTTTGGCTCGCGCGCGGGCGCGGATGTAGAACAGGTCGCGCGCCACCATGTAGCCGTGCGTCATCGGCGCGAGGTAATCCAGCCGCGTGCGGATTTTCGGGATCGAACTTCCGGCGGCGATCAAACGCAGCGCTTCGAGCGGCAAAATCGCCTGCGCCGCGAACAAATTGGTAGTGTCGATCACGCGCAGCGCGAACGGCGTGTGATACCCGGCCGCGTTGCGGGGCGCTTTGTAATCGTTGAGGATCGAAAAACTGGCCTGCATCGCGTTGTCGTAGGTCGGGCTGCGCGTGCGGGCCAAGGTCAGACAGAACACGTAGTCGTAATCGACCACCAAGCGTTCGAGAAACAGATCGTGGAATTCCTTGACCGAGAACGCGATGGTCTCGGCTTCGGCGGCGCGCTTGGCGATGTCGGACTTGAGGAACGCCAGCGTCGCGGCTTCATCGCGATAGTCCGGCCATCGTGTCTCGCCGATCCGCACCGTCACCGGCAGGATGGTCACTCCGTAGCGTCGGTAGATCTCCGACGGCATGTCGCACATCGAATCGACGATGACCCCGATACGCATGACCACCCCCCGTCGTCTTTCGTGATCGGCGCGACGTCGAGAATACGGCGTCGCGAATCGATGTTAGACCAATCCGCCGGGGGCCACAGCATGCACCGCAGCAATCGTCCGGCACAGCAATCCGGCACAGCAATCCGGCGCGGCGGGTCCGCGCTCAGGCGGCGCTGACGTCGCGCAGTTGCCAAGCGCCGCCGGCCAGCAGGCGCAGGCGATGCTTGAGTATGGGGCCGGGGATCGCGGTGACGGCGATCAAATCGATCTGCAGGTCGTGTTGCTCGCCGCGCACGACGGCGCCGGGATCGACGATGCCCAGCGCGGGGTCCACGGCATCCGGGTCGTCCTGGGCCGCGCGCCAGCGTTGGAACAGGGCATCGCCGCGCAAAGCGGCCTGCAATTCTTCGGCCAAGCCATCGGCGCCATGCGAGACGAAAGCGAACTCCCCGGCGGCGGGCAGCGCGGCGGGATCGGGCAAGCTGAGGTAATACCGGACAGCCATCGCGGCGCGCTCGCGGAAGGGGTGTCCAGAGTAACCCAGCGCGGGGCTCAACCGCGCCGCACGCCGACGGGCAGGCCGGAGAGCCGCCGCATTTCGGGGTCGCGCAGCAGCGCCGGATCGCGCAAGGCGTCCAGCGCGAACGCGTGGGCGTCGTTGCCCCAGAACAGATCGACGCCACCGTCGTCGTTGTCGACGGCCAACGTCGGTACGCCGAACACGCCGGCCCGCAGCGCCGCTTCGGTGTTCTCGCGCAGCGTCGTCTTCACCTTGTCGTGCGCGAGCAAGGCCGGATCGACCTGCAGCGCGGCGCACAGCGGAAGCACCGCCTCCGCGCTATCGGCCGCGCGCCCTTGCGCCCAAATCCAGTCGAACACCGCATCGATCGCCGCGACCGACGCCCCGGCGGCGATGGTCAAGCGCAGCGCCGGCAGAGGATTGAACGGATGGCTGGGCGGGAACCGCAACGGCATGCCCGCGCGCCGCGCTTGCCACAACGCATGGCGATAAGTGAACTCGCGTTTGCTCGGAATCTCCGCCGGGCCTTTTTGTCCACGCGTATCGAGCACAGCGGCCAGCAGGATCGGCACGGGTTGGATGCGATATTGGGCCATCGCCGCCTTGACCTTCGGCCATTGCAGATAGGCGAACGGCGAGAGGATGTCGAAATACCAGCGCACCGTCGTGTCGTTCATCGCGTGTCCTCGGAATATCGCGCTTCGGATTGTGCTCGAATTTCTGTGCGAAGTCGCGCTTCCGGTCGCGCTCGGCGGCATTTAGGGCGGCGTTTTCGGCATCGAACGCGGATGCGGCGACGCCGCGCTCAGCAACCGACCGCGCGATGTTCGGACACGCGGCGCAACAACTGACCGGCACCGGCGGCGGACGACAGAAACAGCGTCGGCAACATGAGGTTGTAGTGATCCGAGGTGTCGAAAATCAAATCCAAACCGCCATCGCGATCGAGATCGCCCGCGAACAACACACGCGGTGCGGCATCATGGCCCAGCGTCCATGATCCGAGCGCGCCGCCCGCGCTGCGCGTCGCCTCCATTTCCAGCAGCGTCTGCCGCGTGCCGCCGATGCTCAAGATCAAGCGACAGACGGCGTGTTGGACATCGCGGTTGTCGTCCGATGCCGGCGCCGGACGCGGTTCGCACTGCGTATCCAGACGCGATTCCCCACCGTTCAGGCGAAACGTGTACCCGGGCAAGCCGTCGGCGCCGCGGTCTTCGATCGTCGCGACCCTCACCGGGCCGGACCGGACGCGCCCGCTGCGCAGCAGCATCAGCGGGGTGTCGCCGCCTGCGGCCGATACCGGCACCGACACCTCTTCGCCGGTGTCCTCGCCCGTATTACCCTCGCTCGTATCGTCCACGATCGGGTCTTCCACCTGCGCCACCCGCACACGCGAGCGCACCAAACGCGCGGTGCCGGCGCTTTCGTTCACCCACAACGTCATCCACGTTTGACCGTCGCGCGCGACGGCCTCGCCGCGATGGAAAACGCCCAACGGTTGAATGGCCTCCGCAGGCGTTTGCGATGCGGCATGGGCGAAGCCGGCGGCCAATACGCCTGCGCAGAGCATCGTGCGAAACGTGCAGCGAAATGCCGCGTGCGTAGTGCGCGAGGGCGCTTTCGAAGACGGCGCGATTGCGATGGGCGTCATGGGCATTCTCCGGGCGAGATGCCCATCATCCATCACAAGATCGATGCGAGAAAGCGGCCCTCGTGTCGCGAAGACTTGCCTCGCGAGGGGTTTCGTCGCAGAGGCGCATCGAAGACGCGCATCGAAGCGCATGCGCGCGACCGACGCTCGGCCGCGCACCGCGCCATTGCTCACTCTCCGCTGCTCACTCTCCGCCCGGCGGATAAGCGCGCGGCAAGTCGCCCGCCGGGCGCAGATAACGATCGCGCAGTTCGGTCTGGCGGCTGCGCATCGGAATAGCGTTGCCGTCGAACCACACGCGCTGCGCCACCGTGCTGACTTCCAGCGGATCGCCGTTCCACAGCACCAAATCGGCGCGCTTGCCGACCGCGATCGTGCCGATCCTGTCGCCCACGCCGAAGGTTTCCGCCGGGACTCGCGTCAAACCGGCGAGCCCGTCTTCCCACAGCAGGCCGTTCGCGACCGCATTGCCCGCGGCATAGCGCAGTTTGCGCGCGTAGTGCGAGGCGTCGTCGAATTGACTGAAACCGACTTGCACGCCCGCGGCGCGCAGACGCGCGGCGTTCTCCAGCGTGGCGCCGATCTGATCGAAATTGCCGGGCAGATTCGCCAGGGGATCGACGAAGACCGGGACCTTCGCCGCGGCCAATTGCGGGCCGAGCATCCACGCTTCGGTACCGCCGAGGATCGCGATGCGCACGTTGTGACGTTGCGACCAACGCAGTAATTGGCGGATGTCGGCGGCGCGATGGATCCGCGCGACCACGCGACCGCCGCCGTCGAGATAGCGCGTCAAGGTCTGTCGACCGGCCGGCGTAAGCAAGGCCATGCCCGAATCCGCGCCGATGCGCCCGCGTACTTCGTCGATCAACTGATCCAGCAACATCCACTGCGCCGCGCGCGATTTGCCGGTGAGATCGGCGCCGTCGCTGCCCAGTTCCAGGAATAGCGCGCGCGGGCCGATGGGGTCGGGGCTGCCGTCCAAACGCACGATGCCACCCTGGCCGCCGACGATGGACCCGCCGTTGACGCTGCCGGCGCCGAGCATGCTGAAACCAACGCCCTCCACGCGCGCGACCGGGATCAACATCGACATCGGGTTATACGCCAGCGTCACGTCGAATTCGGGACGCACCACCATTTGCTTGTCGCCGCCCAGCGCCAAGGATTGGTCGCGGGTGTCGTCGCCGAGCGAAATTTCCTGCAAACCGATCGAATTGATGCCGCCGAACAAGGCTGGCGTCAGCGGTTTGCCTTCGGCGTCGACGGTCTCGACGCCGTTCGCGGACAAATTCTTGCCGATCGCGGCGATCGTGCCGTTGCGCACCAACACATCGGTGTTCTGCAAGGTGCCCTGCGCGCCCGCGGTGTGCACGGTGGCGTTTCGGATCAAAACGTTTTGCGCGAACGCGGAAGCTCCGACGCCGAGCGACAACGCGACCGTCAACGCCATCGTTTCGATCGCGCGAAGGCGGCGATGCACGCTTGCGCTGTCATTCCGAGCGCAGCGAGGAACCCGTTTTTGTTTCTCGTCGAATGCAACAGCAGGTCCCTCGCGCTTCGCGCTCGGGATGACATGCGCTAAAGCCGCATCGATACCCGCATCGAACGAACGCGCGCTCATCGCACACCTCCTTCGAGACCTTGCGGCGCGGCGCTTTGCCCCAGCATGAAATCGGAGACCGGCTGTCGCGAGCGGTCGTGACGGTCGTAAACCCGCGCGCCGTCGATGTAGACCTGTTCGGCCTTGGCGTACACGCTGAACGGGTTGCCGTTCCACACCACCACGTCGGCCATCTTGCCCGGCTCCAAGGTGCCGGTTTTGTCGAGAATGCCCAACGACTTCGCGGCATTCGCGGTGATCCACTGCACCGCGCGCTCCGGCGGCACCGTCATGCCGATGCGCGTGCCCTGCGCCATCGCTTTCGCCGCTTCCTGATTCAAACGTTGAATGCCTTCGGACGAATCCGAATGCACGATCGCGCAACCGCCCGGCGCGCGATCGACCAGCAACAGATTTTCCTGGATGCCGTCCAGCGCTTCCATCTTGAAGCCCCACCAATCGGCCCACAGCGCGCCGCAGATTTTTTCCTGCCCCAGACGGTCGGCCAGTTTGTAGGCTTCCACGCCGTGATGGAACGCGGAAATCTTGAAACCGAATTCTTTCGCCAAGTCCAACATGATCGCGATTTCGTCGGCGCGATAGCAGTGGATGTGCACCAGGATGTCGCCGTTGATCGCGCCGGCCAGCGTGTCCATCTTCAAGTCGCGCTTGCCGCCGCTGTCGTTGTTGCTGTCCTTGGCGTCGGATGCGCTTTGCCACCAGCGACGCTTCGGCGCGGCGGCGGGTTTGGGTTTGTTCTTCTTCAGATATTCGCTGGCGTCGATGAACGCCGCGCGATAGCCGGCGACGTTCGCCATGCGTGTGGACGGGCCACCGCGTTGGCCGTAGACGCGTTTCGGATTTTCGCCGCAGGCCATCTTCAAGCCCCAGGGCGCGCCCGGGAATTTCATCGCTTGATAGGTGGTGGCCGGCACGTTCTTCAGCGTTACGCCGCGGCCGCCGATCAGATTCGCAGAGCCCGGCAGGATCTGCATCGAGGTCACGCCGCCCGCCAACGCGGTCGCGAAACCCGGGTCTTGCGGCCAGATCGAATGCTCGGCCCACACGTTCGGCGTGGTCGGCGACGTAGCTTCGTTACCGTCCTGATGCGCGGTCATGCCGGGGCTGGGGTACACGCCGAGGTGCGAATGCACATCGACGATGCCCGGCGTCACCCATTTGCCGCGGCCATCCACGCGCACGGCATCGACCGGCGCCTGCAAGCCCGCGCCGACGGCCACGATCTTGCCGTCCTGCATCAGCACGTCCGCGCCGTCGATGCGCGTCCCGGTCCCGGTCAGCACGGTGGCGCCCTGGATCAGCACCGGCGGCGAGGCGATCGGCCGATAGGTGCTGGGATACGGGTCGAAGACGAAGCGCGACGCGGGCTTGGCGGCGGGCTTGGCGTCGGCGGCGACGGTGGGCGGCGCGGCCGCGATCAAGACGGCGGGCAACAGCGTCGCCGCGAGCGCGGCGCTAATCGTTCGGAACATTGAGGAATCCCCGTTCGGGCCATGCGTGGAGCGCACACAGCGACCCACGCACCGTAGCCCGCGGCTTCGGACCTGCCAAGCATGACCTTCGGCAGGGTGCATGACACAATTCCGCAAATCGCAGGAGACTCGGATGAAAAACAAAGAACAGATCGTCGAAAACTGGCTGCCCCGCTACACCGGCCTGCCGCTGGACGCCTTCGGCCAGCACATCCTGCTGACCAATTTCGGCGGCTATCTCGACCATTTCTCGCGCATGACCGGCGCGCCCATCGTCGGCCTGGACCGCCCCATGCCCAGCGCCACCACCGACGGCATCACCATGATCAACTTCGGCATGGGCAGCCCCAACGCCGCGACCATGATGGATCTGCTCTCGGCGATCATGCCGCAGGCCGTGCTGTTCCTCGGCAAATGCGGCGGCCTGAAGAAGAAGAATCTGCTGGGCGATTTGATCCTGCCCATCGCCGCTATCCGCGGCGACGGCACCAGCAACGACTACCTGCCGCCGGAAGTCCCCGCGCTACCCGCGTTCGCTTTGCAACGCGCGGTCTCGACCATGATCCGCGACCTCGACCACGACTACTGGACCGGCACCGTCTACACCACCAACCGCCGCGTCTGGGAACACGACGACGCCTTCAAGGACAAACTGCGCGCCATGCGCTGCATGGCCATCGACATGGAAACCGCCACCGTCTTCGCCGCCGGCTTCGCCAACCGCATCCCCGCCGGCGCCCTGCTGCTGGTCAGCGACCAACCGATGATCCCCGAAGGCGTGAAGACCGAAGCCAGCGACGCGAAAGTCAGCGCCGAATACGTCGAACGCCACATCCAGATCGGCATCGAAGCGCTACGGCTGATTCGCCGGCATGGGAAGTCGGTGAGGCATTTGCGGTTTGATGAGTAAGCGATCCCGCGCCCACCAAGCCGGACCCCCAATGGTAGGAGCGCCGGAAGGCGCGACCATCGCTCGAAGCGAAAGACATCACCCGAATAAAAGCCAGACCAAAGCCAAGCGACGTCACTGAAGGAACAGCGCATGATCATCGATTCATTGAAATTTCGCGGGCATGGCTGCTTCGTCAGCGAATGGGCGGGCTTCGATCGAATCAAGCCCGTGACTTTGATTATTGGCCGAAACAATAGCGGGAAATCGCAGCTTTTGGATTTGGTTGCGATGATGTGTTCGGGTATTCATCAGCAAGTTGACTGTGATTTTTTTTACAGCGGAAAAC
>JADZBF010000382.1 GCA_020852215.1 Lysobacter sp.
GCGAAAGAGGATCAGTGCACCGCGATAGACGGTGCGTTTGCGGTGCGGGTGCGGGTGTGTTTGCGGTCCGGGTATGTCTGCGGTGCGCGTTCAGTACCGTGCGAGGTCGCCGCAACCCTCAAGCCGGCGGCCGTCGGCAAGCGTCAGCACGATGGTCTGCGGACGCGGCGTGCCTTGGTCGTCGATGCAGTCTTGGGGACGGATCTCGATGTCCAGTGTCTGCGTGGTGTCTGTGGGCGTTCGCAAATGGCCATTCAGCGCAAGCGTGCTGCTGGGCGGGATGTCTAGCGCACCGGAATACCGCGCCGTGCCGCTGTCGGTGCGCGCCGGTTTCGTCCAATGCAGAGCGACATGGTGTTGCCGCGTGTCGAGCGCCCGAATTTCGATTCGCCAACCATCGCCTCGACCGATGAACGTCGCAATCGGACTGAGCTTGCCGACCATGTCCGGCGAAATTTTACCCGCGGGTTTGCCACTGGGCGCCTCGGTCGCGGGCGGCGGCGCTTGTTTCGCGGCTGCGGCGGGCGGCGAGGCCGCGCCGCAGGCGGCGAGTGTCGCGGCGAACGTCGCGACGAGTGCGGTCGCGAACGGTGTCGGCACCTTGAATGCGAGCGGCGATGCGAAGCGCGATACCAACCGGGATGCGAAATCAGGGCGAGGGGCGATACGCATGGCGATGCCTCCGAGGGTGTCGAAAACCAAGAGCAGGATGTGTCTTCCGACCGCGTCGCACACGTTCGGTTCCGCGACCGATGCCGGCTCAGAACGCAACGATGTCCATCAACAGAATCGTGCGCTTGCCGTCGCGCAGCACCTCCGCGGCCAAGCGTTTGAAGTCCGGCGATACGTCGAAATCTTCGAGGCCGGGAATCGGATCGAGCAGTTCGACGCGGCCTTCGCGATCGAAACGCACGATCCGCGCATCCATGCCGTCGTCGCGGCGCACGCGATATGCGCCCCAGCACACCGTGGCCGAACAGCGGCGGTTGTCGACCTCACCAACCGTCGAATGGATGACATCCGCCGACATCGGGGTCTCCACGCGACTGTCCGCGATTTCCTGTAAGTGCCCGTCGCCGTCGACACGCTGCACCGTGACCGTCGTGCCTTGCCGCAGCGCGAACACGGCGTAGTCGCCGAACGCGAACCCGTCCATCATTTCCAGCTTGCCGCCAGCGGATTCGGGCAACGCGACGCGCGCGGCGCGGTCGCCGAGATCCAGCCACCACAGGTGATCGTCTTCGTTCGCGTAATGTTTCTGCATCAACGCGCCGTGCGCGCGAATGCGGACCATGTACTGCAGCGCGTTGTCGAACACCGGCTGCCGCCAATCGGAAACCAGCGCGCGCAGCGCGGGCTCGGGTTTCGGCGTCGACTCATCGTCGCCGATGCCAAACACTTCGGTGGACACCACGCCGCCGCGTTCGGCATTCAAGGTGTATCGGTTGTAGCCGTCGTCGCCGTTGGACAACTCCGCTTTCACGGTGCCGGGCGCCGGCCAGTCGATCGTCATCGGATACGCGCCGTATACCGCCATCTCGCGCGAGACCGACAACGGCAACAGCGTTTTCGTCTTCTTGTCGACAAGCCCGTAGCGGCGGATTTCGCCGAGTACGCCCTCGCCATCGGGCACCGACACGGCGTACGCTAGCGCGCGCGAATCCGGCGAGAAGCGCGGCAGGGAAACGTCGTGTTTCTTGTCGCGAATGTCGAGCTTGGTCGCGCGCCAGCGCGCGGGTTCTGCGGCGTGCGCGACGCCGATCGAGATCGCCAAGCCGACGAGGAGCCATCGGCCGATTGAACGCGTTGTCATTCGTATGTTCCCCACATGTTTTCTCCTGGGCGCGTCGCTGATCGCCTTACTCAGCTCCGCAAACCCACGCCCTTCTTCAACAGCATCAACCCGATCCCGCCCAGCACCACCACGAAGCCGATCATCAGCGCGAACGCCAGCGGCACCGACACGTCGGAACGGCCGAGCAGGCCGTAGCGGAAGGCGTTGACCATGTAGAAGATCGGGTTGAAATGCGTGGCGGCTTCGGCCCAGGCCGGCAGCAGTTTCACCGAATAGAACACGCCGCCCAAGTACGTGAGCGGGGTGAGGATGAAGGTCGGGACGATGGCGATGTCGTCGAACTTCTTGGCGTACACCGCGTTGACGAAGCCGGCGAGCGAAAAGATGATCGCGCCCAGCAGCACGGTGGCCAAGGTCACGAACGGGTGCGGCATGCGGATGGTGGTGAAGAACATCGCGATGATCAGCACGATGGCGCCGACCATCAGACCGCGCAGTACCGCGCCGGCGACGTAGCCGGTCAGGATCACCCACGGCGGCAGCGGGCTGACCAGCAGCTCTTCGATATGCCGGCCGAATTTCGCGCCGAAGAAACTGGAGGAGATATTGCCGTAGCTGTTCTGGATGATGCTCATCATCACCAGCCCGGGCACGATGAAATCCATGTAGCGGATGCCGTCCATCGCGCGGATCTGCGAGCCGATCAAGCCGCCGAAGATCAGAAAATACAGGGTCATCGTGATCGCCGGCGGCACCAGGGTTTGGCCCCAGATGCGCAGGATTCGCGCCACTTCGCGGCGAACGATGGTGTACAGCGCGGTGCGATAGCGCGCGGCGACCGGGCGGGCGTCGAGCGCGGCGTCGGTCGAAGCGGCGGCGTTCGTGGAAAGCGGCGATGGCGCGGTCATGCGGCGGTCTGCTGGGCGTGGTCGCCGGTGAGGCGAACGAACAATTCTTCGAGACGATTGGTTTTGTTGCGCATCGAACGCACGCGAATGCCGGCGGCGTCCAGCGCGGCGAAGACGACGTTGAGGTCCATCGCGCGCGGCATGTCCAGATCGATGGTGTGGTCGTCCTCGACGGCGAGCGTCGCGCCGGGAATGGTCGGCAGCGTCGCCGGCAGCGTACCGTCGATATCGAGCAGGAAGCCTTCCACGTCAAGTTTGGCCAGCAAACCTTTCATCGGCCCCTGCTCGACGATCCGACCCTTGTCGATGATGGCGAGGTTGCGGCAGAGATTTTCCGCTTCCTCCAGATAATGCGTGGTGAGGATGATCGTGGTGCCTTGGGCGTTGATCTCCTTGAGCGTCTTCCACATGCCGCGGCGGATTTCGATATCGACGCCGGCGGTGGGTTCGTCGAGGATCATCAGCCGCGGCCGGGTCATCATCGCCCGCGCGATCATCAACCGACGCTTCATGCCGCCGGACAACGTGCGGCTCATCTTGTCGGCCTTGTCCCACAACTGCGCGTCCTTGAGCGCGCGCTCGGCGCGCACGAGGGCTTCTGCGCGCGGCACGCCGTAGAACCCGGCGTAATTGGTGCAGATGTCGAGCGGCTTCTCGAACATGTTGAAGTTGATTTCCTGCGGCACCAGGCCGATCAAGCGCATCGCGTCGTCGCGGCGGGCGGCGATATCGACGCCGAACACGCGGACCTCGCCCGCGGTTTTGTTCACCAGCGAGCTGACGATGCCGATCAGGGTGGATTTGCCGGCGCCGTTGGGGCCGAGCAGGGCGTAGAAATCGCCGGGCATCACGTCCAGCGAAATGCCTTTCAGCGCTTCCACGCCGTTGTCGTAGGTTTTGCGCAGGTCGCGCACGCTCAAGGCGGGCGTCGCGGGCACTGCCGCATCGGGAAAGTCGGTGGGTTCGGCCATGGCGCGGTGGGGGCGCGGTGCTCGGGCGGCGGAACCGGTAGTATAGGCGCTGCGTCGGTCGCCGGACCCGACGGCCTGCCGGGACAGACCGTCTCGGCGGATCGCTTCGGCGAACAGTCTCTTGCTATTTCGCGCCCGCGCTTCGCGTCATGCCGTCGTTCGCGTCGGTTCCATTCCACACGTTCGTTCTCTCGCACGCACCGGTCGATTTCGTGTCCGCACACTTTCCGCTCAAACTCGTCGGTCGCCGCATGCTGGCCCCGACCGTGGCTCACCTCAGCTTCCTGCGCGACGATGGCGCGCCGCTGGATTACATCCCGGGGCAGTTCCTGCAGGTGCATTTCCACTACGCCGACGGCACCGCGACCAAGCGCAGTTACTCGCTGGCGACGCAGCACGACCATGCGATGAGCCCCGGCGATTCGGTGGAGATCGCGGTCAGTTATGTGACGGGCGGCGCCGCCACCGCGTTGTTCGAGAATTTGCCGCTCGGCGGCACCGTGCAAGCCAGCGGCCCCTACGGCCGTTTCTGTCTGATGCCCGGCGATGCCAATCGCCGTTACCTGCTGATCGGCACCGGTACCGGCGTCACCCCGTACCGCGCGATGCTGCCGCAACTGGCCGCGGCGATCGACCAACGCGACATCGAAGTGGTGCTGCTGTTCGGCGCGCGCACGCCGGAAGAATTGCTGTACGGCGACGAATTCCGCGCCTTCGCCAATACCCACCCGAATTTCCGCTTCGTCCCCTGCTTCTCGCGCGAACTGCCGGCCTCCGATTCGCCGCACGCGCATGCCGATGTGCGCAAAGGTTACGTGCAGGACCAACTCGTCGAATTCGCCCCCACCGGCGACGGCGACATCGCCTACCTCTGCGGCAACCCCAACATGGTCGACGCCTGTTTCGAAGCCTTGAAACACTGCGGCCTGCATGTGCCGCAAATTCGACGCGAGAAGTACGTCAGCAGTAAATAATCGCCGTCTGCGGTTCGACGCGCGCGTATCGATGGGTGCGTTTCGATGGGCATGCACCGATAGGCACGTACCGATGCGCGCCGAAGCGATGTGCTTGGACTTATCGCGTCATGCGGCAGGCCGCATTCGGGTAGCGCTTTTTCGTTTCCGTTTCCGATAACACCGCTTCGACAGTCATCGCCGAAGTGTCGAGCACGACGCCGTAGCAAAACGGGCGCAACGGTCCGGTCGCTCCGTTCACCGCTTGCAGCGCGATCGAAAGCGTCAAACGATCGTTCCGCCATCCCGCCACCGACGCCGTATAGAAAGCGATCGCGTTCGACGGTCCGAGGCGCGCGCGCACCGCAAAGGCATCCTCATTCGCGCCCCTTTTTCCGTAGTTCGGCGATGCGTTCCAACGTCGACCGCTCGACCTTCGACAACGCGTCGGAATGGCCGCAATTGTCGACGAAAAACCATTGTCCGTCCTTCGTCAGGAACAACAGATACCGCTCTCCGCGCGTCATCGGAAATCGCGAGCTCGTGTTTTCCGAGCGAACGACGATGCGGCCGCGCACGTCGCCTTTGAAGACCCGCTCCAGCCTCAGGT
This sequence comes from Lysobacter sp., assembly GCA_020852215.1. Taxonomy (GTDB): domain Bacteria; phylum Pseudomonadota; class Gammaproteobacteria; order Xanthomonadales; family Xanthomonadaceae; genus Lysobacter_I. The sequence goes on from JADZBF010000382.1 coordinate 5,238, forward strand.
CGTACGACACCGCGATATAGCCCTCGGGGTCGTTCGCGTCGCGCAGGTAACGCTGGCCGGTGGCGACACCGATCGCGACGGCATCGCTCTGGGCGAATTCGGCGTCGAGCGAGGGCCGTCGACCATCCGTGCACAGCGCTTGCGCTTGAAAGGACACGGCAAGACCGACCCAAAGAAATGGCCGTAGCGAACCCTGCGGGCGCTTCGCGTTGCGTTTCGAAAACATGCCGATCTTTCGATGGTCGATGGCGTGGACGTTCTTTAGAACAGCGGCCGATCGTGCGCACTATACCTGCCGCCATGACCTCTGGCCGATCTCGCATCGCGCCGGAGCGCCTAGGATGCGGAACATTCGAAGCCCGGGGCCGCACATCATCCGCATCGCGATCGCAGTCGAGGCGTTTCCGCCATCGTCGGCCGATGAGGCGCGTTTTCGCGTGCGCGTTTTCGCCGGAGGGCCACGCGCATGAACGCGCAGGACGACGACGCGGCCGATGCGCCGAAAAGCCCGAAGAAGAAAAAACCCGGATGGCTCGTCATTGTCGCCTTCGCCGTGGGCGGCGGCTTCATCGGTTGGCTGGGCGCCAAATTCGGCGCTCAAAAAGAAACGATTCGCGCGCTGTTCGGTCCTTTGGATGCGTTAAGCGCGTTCGATCTGCTGGCGCTGCCGCTCTCGCTGTTTCTGGTCGTGCTGTGGCACGAGTTGGGCCATTTGGCCGGCGGCATGCTGCGCGGGATGCGTTTCCTGCTGTTGATCGTCGGGCCGCTGCGCTTGCGGCGCACGGTCTCGGGTTTGAAGCTCGACTGGTTTCTGCGCGGCGACACCTTCGGCGGCTTGGCGGCGGCGATGCCGGCGAAAGATCGCATCGGCGCGCGCGAATTTCTGCCATTGGTGATCGGCGGGCCGTTGGCGAGTTTGCTGCTGGCGGTCGCCGGTTTCGCGACGGCGCACGCGCTCGATGGTCGTTGGGCGGCGCATGCGGGGATCCTCGGCGCGTTGTCGTTCATGATTTTTCTCGCGACCGCGATACCGATGCGGGCGGGCGGTTTTCTCAGCGACGGCATGCAGTTCCTCGAACTGCTGCGCGGCGGGCCGGCGGTGGAACAACGCACGCTGTTGGTCGCCGCCTACGCCGAAAGCCTCGCCGGTACGCGCCCGCGGGATCGCGACGCCAGTTTGCTGGAGCGCGGCTTGGCGCTGGCGGGGCACGAGCCCATGCGCGATGTGGCGCTGCAGTGGATGGCGTATCAGGCCGCGCTGGACCGGCGCGAACTGGACCGCGCCGGGCATTGGATCGACCGCGTCGCCGACGGTTACGCCGCATACCCGGCCGGGTTCCGCGAAGCGTTGGCCTGCGATGTGGCGTATTTCGCGGCGCGTTATCGCGCCGACCTGCCGACCGCCTTGGAATGGTCCGAACGGGCGAAGGGCGGCATGGTCGAAACCGTGGCCCGCGCCATGACCGAAGCGGCGATCGCGTTGGCCCGCGACGACGCGGCGGCGGCGACGGCGGCGGTCGAACGCGGCGACGCGGCATTGCGCGAGGTCGCCGATGCCGGCACGATTCCGCTGCTGCAAGACGAGCTGCGCGCGTTGCGCGCCGAGGCGCAGGCGCGTGCGGCGGCGATGGCAGGCCTCTGATCGCGCCGCGACAGTCACATTCGTCGCGACGGCACGTCCAAGTTCCGAGCGAACGCGGCCAACCGGCGCGATCGCGTCAATCCACGCTCCGCTCCATGTCCCGCCATCGAGGATCTCCATGACCACCGCCCGACTTTCGTCCGGACGACGCGTTACGTTCCGATCCCGCCTCGTCGCGGCCTCGCTCCTCGCCGCCTGCGCGCTGGCGCTGGCCGGCTGCGATAGCGCGCAGCAGGACACCGGGCCGCGCGCCGACGCGAACGGCGATCTGCGCTACGGCGCCATCACCTTCAAACCCTGCGCATTGAGCCAACGGCGCATCGCCGCGGTGGAAGCGCAATGCGCCACGTTCTCGGTGCCGGAAAACCACGACGCCCCGAACGGTCGCAAGATCGAATTGGCGTTGGCGTTGATCCCCGCGACCGGACAAGCCACGCCGGATCCGATCGTGTTTTTGGCCGGCGGCCCGGGGCAATCCATTCTCGAGGCGTATCCGCATTTGCATGCGGGCTTGCGCGACGCGCGACGCAATCGCAACGTCTTGTTGATCGATGCCCGCGGCACCGGGAAATCCCATCCGCTGCGCTGCACGGAGATGGATCGTCTGCAGGACGCGCCGGCGTTGTGGCGCGATCGCGAAGCGATCCGCGGTATCGCCGCGAGCTGCCGCGACCGTTTGAGCAAGACCTCGGATCTGCGGTTCTACGGCACCGGCGACCATATCCGCGACCTGGACGCAGTACGCGCGGCGCTGGGCGTGGAGCGTTTCAATCTGGTCGGCATTTCCTACGGTACGCGCGTGGCGCAACAATTCGCCGCGCGCTATCCAACACGCACGCGCACGGTCACGCTGGATTCGATCGCGCCCAACACGCTGGTGCTGGGTCAAGAACACGCGCGCAATCTCGACGAGGCCTTGAAACGGCAGTTCGCGCGATGCACGGCGGACACGGCCTGCAAGCGCAATCTCGGCGACCCGGCGGCCACGCTGGCCACGGTGCGCGAACGCCTGCAGGCCGGCGGTTTGGCGCCGGTGCGCTATCGCGATTCGAAGACCGGCGATTGGCGCGAGGAAACGCCGAGCTTCGGACATCTGAGCGGGTTGTTGCGTCTGTACGCGTACCAACCGGCTTCCGCCTCGATGTTGCCGCTGCTGTTGCGCGATGCCGAGCAAGGTCGCTACGAACCGCTGTTGGCGCAGGCCAACGCGATCGGCGGCGACATGAACGAAGCGATCATGATGGGCATGCATCTGTCGGTGAGCTGCACGGAAGACACCGAGATCCACGTCGATCCCAAAGACGCCGACACGGTGATGGGCACCGATTTGGTGGATTTCCTCAAGACCATGTGCGAGGTCTGGCCGAAAGGGGAACGCGACGCGAATTTCCGCAAGCCTCTCTCCGGCGATGTGCCGGTGCTGGCGATCAGCGGCGAATTCGATCCGGTCACACCGCCGCGTTACGGCGACGAGGTGGTGAAGACGCTGCCCAAGGGCCGGCATCTGGTGCTGCCCGGACAGGGCCATAGCGTGCTCACCGTCGGCTGCATGCCGAAGTTGTTCGCGCGCTTCATGGAAACCGCGGACACGAAGAGTGTCGACGACGCCTGTCTGAAACGCCTGAAACCCACTCCGCCGTTCGCCGGCAATTACGGGTGGGAGCCATGAGCCTCGCCGCTTCGCCCCGCGCGCAGCGTGCGCGCGTCGCCACTCCTTTCCGCATTCGAGGCGCGTCATGATCGAAGTCGATGCACTGAAAAAGAGCTTCAAAACCAAGACCGGCACGGTGCAAGCCGTGCGCGACGTCAGCTTCGTCGCGGAAGACGGCCGCATCACCGGCCTGCTCGGACCCAACGGCGCCGGCAAAACCACGACGCTGCGCATGCTCTACACGCTGATGACGCCCGAATCGGGCAGCGTGCGCGTGGACGGTTTCGATATCCAGAAAGACGCCGATGCGGTGCGCCGACGCCTGGGCGTGCTGCCCGATGCCCGCGGCGTCTACAAACGTCTGACCGCGCGCGAGAACATCGCCTACTTCGGCCGTTTGCACGGTTTGGACGAAGCGACCATCGCGCAGCGCACCGCGGAATTGGCGGCGACGCTGAAGATGACGGATTTTCTCGACCGTCGCACCGAGGGCTTCTCGCAAGGCCAGCGCACCAAAACCGCGATCGCCCGCGCGTTGGTGCACGCGCCGAGAAACGTGATCCTGGACGAACCGACCAACGGCCTGGATGTGATGACCACGCGCGGTTTGCGCGGGTTCCTGCAGCATCTGCGCGCCGAAGGGCATTGCGTGATTTTCTCCAGCCACATCATGCAGGAGGTGGCCGCGCTGTGTGACCGCATCGTGGTGATCGCCGCCGGCGAAGTCAAAGCCATCGGCACGCCCGACGAGCTGCGCGCGCTCACCGGCGAGAACGACCTGGAAGAGGTCTTCGTGCGCCTGGCCGATCTGGATAAGGAGGTGGCGGCATGAACACCGTGTTGACCGTCGCCCGAAAAGAATTGCTCGATCTGTTCCGCGATCGCCGCACGGTGATGCTCGGCTTGTTGATGATGCCGCTGCTGGTACCGGCGATGCTGCTGGGCATGACCTCGCTGGTCGAGAAAAAACAACGCACGCAGTTGGAATCGACCTTGTCGCTGCCGGTCATCGGCGCCGAACGCGCGCCGAATCTGATGGCGTTCCTGAAAAGCCAGAACATCGAACCGAAAGCGCCGCCGCGCGACGCCATCGACGCGGTGCGCGACCAAACCTTCGATGCGGTGCTGCGCATTCCCGAAGCGTTTCCGACGCAGTGGCGCGGCAGCGAACCGGCGGTGGTGGAGATCATCTACGACAGCTCGCGCCAGGATTCGCAGATTCCGGTCGAGCGCATCCGCGCCACGTTGAACGCTTACGCTGGGCAGTTGGGCGCGTTGCGCGTGCTGCAGCGCGGCGTGGACCCGAATATCGCCGCGCCGGTGACCGTGGCGCAGCGCGACGCGGCCACGCCCGAGTCCAAGCGCGGCATGGTGCTGGGGTTGATGCTGCCGTATCTGTTGATCATCAGCAGTTTCCTGGGCGGCGCGTATCTGGTGATCGATGTCACCGCCGGCGAGCGCGAACGGCAATCGCTGGAGCCGCTGCTGGCCACGCCCGCCGCGCGGGCTTCGATCATGAGCGGCAAGATTCTTGCCGCCTGCGCCTTCGCGATGTTGAGCCTGGTACTGATTCTCGCGGCGTTCAAACTCAGTCTGATGTTCGCGCCCGGCGGTATGCGCTCGTTGACGATCTCGACCGCGGTGATCGGACAACTGCTGCTGGTGCTGCTGCCGATGGTGCTGATCGGCACCACGCTGCTGACGTTGATCTCGGCGAGCGTAAAATCGGTGAAGGAAGCGCAAAGCTACATGTCGTTGTTGATGCTGCTGCCGATGCTGCCGACCGTGATGCTGATGGTGAATCCGATCAAGCAGCAGATCTGGCAATTCGCGGTGCCGTTCCTCGCGCAGAATCAGATGATCCTCAAGCTGCTGCGAAGCGAACCGATCGGCGCGGACATCTGGGGCGTGTATCTGGGCTGCGGCTTGGGTCTGGGCCTGGTGTTGTGGGCGCTGGCCGCGCGCTTGTATCACCGGGAGAAATTGGCGATTTCGGCGTAAGCGATTCGCGCACCGCTCGCGAATACGAAAAACCCGGCTTCGGCCGGGTTTTTCGTGACGGTCGTTTTCGGCGGGGCTTCAGTTGCCCGGCTTGAAACCGATGGTGCGGCGGCTGGTGACCGGCGCGGCGATCGGCTGGAAGCGCCAGCGTTTCACCGCGGCCAGCGCTTCGCGATCGAACACGCGCGGCGGATTGCCGCGCACCACGCGCGCGCTGGTGACACTGCCGTCGGTGCCGACGGTGAATTCGACCAACACTTCGCCCGATTGACCGGCGCGCAAGGCATCGGTCGGATACTTGGGCTGCGGCGCGCTGATCGCGCGGAGGTCGTTCGCCGTCGGCCGCGCGGTCGCGGCGCGGTCGGCTTCGGCTTGGCGCGCAGCTTCGGCTTGACGTTGCGCTTCGGCCTGGCGCGCAGCTTCGGCTTGGCGCTGCGCTTCGGCTTGGCGCGCGGCTTCGGCCTGACGCGCAACGTCGGCCTGTTGCTGTTGTTGTTGCTGCTGTTGCTGCTGGGCGAGCTGTTGCGCGGCGCGGCGCTGATCGTCTTCCTGCTGTTTCTTGCGATCCTCTTCCTGCTTGGCCAAGCGCAGCTTCTCGGCTTCGGCGTCTTCGGTTTGCTGTTGTTGGCGCAGGGCGAGCGTGGATTGCCCGTCGGAAATCATCTGCTTGAGTCGCGGCAGCGCCGGCGCGGCTTTGTCGGCTTTTTCGATCAGCGCGTACAGCCGCTGCGCTTCGGCGAAGTCGTCGCGACCGATGCTTTGTTCGGTGGCGATCAACGCGTACGGCATCAGATCGGTCAAGGCGCTGGCGATGGCCGCATCGTTGGGCTGCTTATCGCGCAGTGCGAGGTAGTACTCCATCGCGTTGTTGCCGGCGGGCGCGTACATGCGCTGCTCGGCTTGCGCGCTGCGGGCGGCGGTGCGCAGTTGCTCGACGCTCATCGCCGCGACTTGCGCGGAGATCACCGGCGAGGCGGCTTGCGCGGTCTGCGCAGTGGTCGGGGTCTGTTGCGCGGCCGGATCGGCGGGCGCTGCGGTGTCGGTCTTATCGCCGCAGGCCGTCATGGCGAACAAGAGCGCGGCGGCGAGGGTCGCATGGCGCCATCCGGCGCGAAGCGGGAGGGCGGGCGTTTCGGCGGACTGTTCGACGGACATCTCGGGTACCTGCGATGGCGAGGGTGGCGGCGGGACGGCACATCCTTGGCGCAAGCATAGCTCTTGCGACGGCCTTCGTTACGCCGGACGTCGCACGGGGCGCGGGCAGCGCCGCGCAGGGCGTCATTTTCCGATGCAGAAGGTGGAAAAAATGTGACCGAGCAGATCATCCGGCGCAATACGTCCGGTGATTTCGCCCAGCGCGTCGTGCGCGGCCCGCAAGGCTTCGGCCGTCAGCTCGTATGCGCCTTCGCGCATCCGGTCGCGCGCGGCCGCCAGCGCCGTCTGCGCGCGTCGCAGGGCGTCGCCCTGCCGCGCGCGCGCACTGAAGGCGCCTTCGACGCCTTCGCCGATGCCGCCGACGGCCGCCAAACGCGCGTGCAGCGTCTCCAATCCCGCGCCGGTGCGCGCCGAGACCCACAGCATGTCGCCTGCCGCAATCGATGTCGTTGACGCGTTCGGGATCGGCGCGGACCCCTGAAATTCAAGCAAATCCGCCTTGTTCGCCACCCACAGCCGCTGCGGGACATCGGCGATGGCATCGGCCACCGCGGCGCGGCCGGCCTCGATGTCCTGCGCGTCCAGCACCACGATCGCCAGATCGGCCCGGCGCAACTCGCCTTCGGCCCGGCGCATGCCTTCGCGTTCGATCGCATCGCCGCCCGCCCGCAAGCCGGCGGTATCCACCAAGGTCAGCTCCAAACCGTCCACGCGCACGGTTTCGCGCAGCACATCGCGGGTGGTGCCGGCGATATCGCTGACGATCGCGCGGTCGCTGCCGGCCAGCGCGTTCAACAGCGAACTCTTGCCCGCGTTCGGCGGGCCGACGATCACCGCATGCAGGCCGTCGCGCAGTTTTTGGCCGCGTTCGGCCTCGCGCAGCAGCGCATCCAGATCGGTTTCGGCCTGCGCGAGCCCGGTTTCGATAGCCGAACCCCCGAGCGTTTCGATGGATTCATCGACAAAATCGATCGTCGCTTCCACATGCACGCGCAACCGCAGCAGCGCCGCCGCCAACGCATCCACGCGCTGCGAGAACACGCCATCGAGCGAACGTCGCGCCGCCCGCGCCGCGCGCTGGTCCGACGCCGCGATCAAATCCGCTACCGCCTCGGCCTGCGCGAGATCGAGCTTGCCGTTGAGGAACGCGCGTTCGCTGAACTCCCCCGCCCGCGCCAACCGCGCGCCCAGGGCGCAGCAGCGATCCAGCAACGCGCGCAACACCGCGGGACTGCCGTGCGCCTGCAGCTCCACCACGTCCTCGCCGGTGTAACTGGCCGGCGCGCGGAAATACAGCGCGATGCCGTCGTCGATGGTGTCGCCGCGCTCGTCGCGGAAACGCGCGTAGTGCGCGTAACGCGGTTCGAGCGAGCGACACGTCATCGTTTCCGCGATCGTCCGCGCGTTCGGGCCTGAGATCCGGATCACGCCGACGCCGCCGGAACCGGCGGCGGTGGCGATTGCGGCGATGGTGGGTTGATCGTGCATCCGAAACGTCGTGGATTCGAAACGTTATGGCTTCGAAGCTTAGCGGCGCGCTTGTCGCGAAAGGCGATTACGCGGTCTGCGCCGACATTGAAATCGGAAGGTACATCGCGATGCCGCACAAGAGCGTCAAACCGAACCCGATCGCGATGCCGACGATCAAGCCGACGATGCCGCGTCTGCGATCGTTTTCGTCGCGCACGCGCACGAAAGCGGCGATCATCGGCACGGCGAGCGGCACGGCCCACAGAAACCATCGGCCCTGCACGAAAAACCGCGTGATCGCGGGCAGTTCGGCGCCGAACGTTTCGAACACCTCTTGAAAGTGCGGCACGATCATCTGCACGGCGACGACACCCAGAAACGCAGCGATCGTACCGGCGACCTGAAGCGAAACGTTCGCAGGATGGCTTTTCATCGCGTCGATGCTCGCTTTTCGCGCATTACTTCGCCACGGCCGACTTGTGCTCGGTCTTCTCGCCGTATTTCTTCATCATCCACCACTGCTGCAGCATGCCCAGCGCGCCGTTGGTCACCCAGTACAGCACCAGGCCCGCGGGGAAGAACATCAGGGTCACGCCGATCACCAGCGGCATGGCTTGCATCATCTTTTGCTGCATCGGGTCCATGCCCGCCATCGGCGTCATGCGCTGGGTCAGCCACATGATGGCGATGTTGAGGATCGGCAGGATGAAGAACGGGTCGTTCGCGGTGAGGTCTTGCACCCACAGCATCCACGGCGCCTGGCGCAGTTCCACCGCTTCCACCAGCACCCAGTACAGCGACAGGAACACCGGCATCTGGATGAAGATCGGCAAGCAACCGCCGGCGGGATTGATCTTTTCTTTCTTGTACAGCTCGATCATCGCCTGCTGGTATTTTTCCTTGTCCTCGCCGTACCGCTCCTTCAATTGCTGCATGCGCGGCTGGAATTTGCGCAGCTTCGCCATCGATTTGTACTGCGCGGCCGACAACGGATACAGCAGCAGTTTGATCACCACCACCAGCAGCACGATCGCCCAGCCCCAGTTGTGGGTGATTTTGTGCAGCATCGCCAGCGTCCAATGGATCGGCTGCGCGATGACGGTGAACATGCCGTAGTCGAGCGTGCGTTCCAGGCCCGGCGCGACTTTCTGCAGGCGCTCCTGGATTTTCGGGCCGACCCACAATTGCGCGGTGGTGCTGGCTTTTTGTCCCGGCGCGAGCGCGAACTCGGGGCCGGCGGCGGCGATGCCGTATTGATTGCCGGCGTTGACCAGCGAGTAGTTCGCTTTCTGGTCCTTCTGCGGGATCCATGCGGCGAAGAAATAGTGCTGCAGCAACGCCACCCAGCCGCCGCCGATGGTCTTGTTCAGCGGGCCGTCCTCGGCGTATTCGTCGTACTTGCGTTTGTCGTATTTCTCTTCCGGGCTGTACCACGCCGCGCCGTTGAAGCTGAAACTGGTGGGCTGCATGATGCTGCTTTCGATCGCAGGCGGAATACGCGAAAGCTGGCGATACACATGGCCTTTCCACGGCGCCGCGCTGGCGTTCTCGACATCGTCGCGAACCGTCAACGCATAATCGCCGCGCTTGAGCGTGTAGGTGCGGCGGATCGCGACGCCGCCGGCGCCGGTCCACACGAAACTCGCGCTGACGGCCTCCTGGCCCTGCGCCAGCGCGTACTCGCGTTGCGCTTGCGCCGGCACGAAACCGCCGTTGTGATTCGGCGCACCGGCGGTGCTGTACCAGCCGCTCTGCGCGATATAGAAATCCTTGCCGCTGTCTTGCAGCAAACGCACCGGCGGCGAGTCTTTCTTGCGTTCCTGCGGGAAATTCAGCAAGTCGGCGCGACGCACGGTGCCGCCGTCCAGGGTCAACCGCAGGACGTCGTTGCTCAGCGTCACCGTGGTCGAGACCGGCGCGGCCTTCATCGCCGGCGCGGCGGTAGCGGCAGCGGCCGCGTTACCGGGCGCGGCGGGACTATTCGCGGTCGGCACCCCGGGGGCGGGCGTCGCGGTTTGCGGCGCTCCGGGCACCGGCAGGTTCCCGGCAGGCGCGGCGGCGGCCTCGGTGGCGGCAGCGACCGGGTTCTGCCCGCGCATCGCGTCGTGCGCCTTTTCCTTGTTCCACTCCATCCACAACAGCATCGCCACCATCAACCAGGCGATGATCAAGAACGTTCGAGTTTGATTCATGGGGGCGGAGGCAAGAGATGATGTCGCCGATGCCTCAGGCATCGGTGGACGTGGCGGAAGACGAAGCCGGCGCAGCGGTCGGCGGCAGGGGCGATCGCGTGTTGCGAGCGCGCGGCATTGTGCCGGTCGCGGCGGTCGGGGGCAACGCGCCGCAGCGGCGGAGCGCTTGATCGAAGGCGGCGATCAATTCCGGGCCGGTCGCGGCGGCCGCGGCGCTGCGCGCCACGACGACGTACGCGCCGGGCGCCAACGCGGCGCGGTGACGGCGAAAATGATCGCGTAAACGGCGTTTGATGCGATTGCGCGCGACGGCGCGTCGATCGACTTTGCGCGACACCGCCAAGCCGAGCCGTGCCGGCGCGGTGTCGTCGAGATGATGCACGGCGAGCAAAGGCGTAGCGACGCGTCGACCCTGCGCGAAGACGCGGTCGAACTCGGCTTTGGCGCGGACCCGCGCTTGCGGCGGGAACGAGGCGCCGATCTCGTGGGGGGCGAGGCGACCGGCCATGGGCCGGACGGCTCCGACGACGAGATCAGGCAGTGAGGCGCTTACGGCCCTTGGCGCGACGACGCGACAGGACCTTACGGCCGTCGGCGGTCTTCATGCGGGCACGGAAGCCGTGGTCGCGCTTGCGCTTGAGGTTGCTGGGTTGATAGGTGCGCTTGGTGGCCATGGTCGGGCTCGTGAGGCTCGAAAGTAACGGTGAGCGTGCGCGTTCGGCGCACAATGAACCGGCGATAGTGCCCGATCTGGTGGACTTCGGTCAAGCCACCGCCGTTCGGGGCGCCCGACGACGGTGGGCGCATCCAACACCATCGGGTGCGGCCGGCCGGCCGGGGTGGTAGTCTGCGAAGCCTTCCCGCCCCTCTCGATCGCGCCTGCCGCACGCGCACGGCGCGGCAGTTTTCCGCGACACGAACGCTTCGCGCCATCGGTCGATCCGCGGACGATGCGCCGACCCGACGATCACGTTTCGCCCGACCCGCTACCCGACCTGTTGCCCGACCCGATGGATGCTTGGCCCCGCTGCCTCGAACGTCTCGAAGCCGAATTGCCGGCCGAGGACGTTCACACTTGGCTGAAACCGCTGCAAGCGCGTCTGCGCGAAGACGGCGGCGGCGTGCTGTTGTACGCGCCCAACGCCTTCGTCCGCGATGAGGTGCAGGCGCGTTATCTGGGGCGGATCAGCGAGCTGCTCGGCCATTTCGCCGGCAACACCGCGGTGAGCCTGGAAATCGGCTCGGTCCCGCGCCCGGCCGCCGCCACCGCCGCTAATGGACAAACGGCCTCGTCGCCGACGGTCGTCGCGCGCGCATCGGGTGGCGCCGAATTCGGCGGCAATCTCGATGCGCATTACGGCTTCGACAATTTCGTCGAGGGCCGCAGCAATCAGCTCGGCCGCGCCGCGGCGTGGCAGGCGGCGATGAAGCCCGGTGATCGCGCGCACAACCCGCTGATGCTGTACGGCGGCACCGGCCTGGGCAAAACCCATTTGATGTTCGCGGCCGGCAACGAAATGCGCCGCAACAATCCCGGCGTGCGCGTGCTGTATCTGCGCAGCGAGCAGTTCTTCAGCGCGATGATGAAAGCGCTGCAGGACAAGACGATGGACGCGTTCAAGCGGCAATTCCAGCAGATCGACGCGCTGCTGATCGACGACATCCAATTCTTCGCCGGCAAGGACCGCACCCAGGAAGAGTTCTTCCACACCTTCAACGCGCTGTTCGACGGCCGTCAGCAGATCATCATGACCTGCGACCGCTATCCACGCGAAGTGGACGGTTTGGAGCCGCGGCTGAAGTCGCGGTTGGCGTGGGGCCTGTCGGTCGCGATCGAGCCGCCGGATTTCGAGACGCGGGCGCAGATCGTGCTGTCGAAGGCGAAGGAACGCGGGGTGTCGCTGTCCGAGGACGTGGCGTTCCTGCTGGCCAAGAAGATGCGCAGCAACGTGCGCGACCTGGAAGGCGCGCTCAATACCCTGGCGGCGCGGGCCAATTTCACCGGCCGCGCGATCACCGCGGAATTCGCGCAGGAAACCCTGCGCGATCTGCTGCGCGCGCAGCAACAAGCGATCGGCATCGCCAATATCCAGAAGGCCGTGGCAGACTACTACGGTCTTCAGATCAAGGATCTGTTGTCCAAGCGTCGGACCCGCTCGTTGGCGCGTCCGCGGCAGATGGCGATGGCCTTGACCAAAGAACTGACCGAGCACAGCCTGCCGGAGATCGGCGATGCGTTCGCGGGGCGCGACCACACCACGGTGTTGCACGCGTGCCGCCAGATCAAAACGCTGATGGAGAGCGACGGTCAGCTGCGCGAGGACTGGGATAAGTTGATTCGAAAACTGAGCGAGTGAGGGGTGGCCCGGTCCGGAAACGGAGCGGTCGAACAACTTGTGGATAAGTCGCGCCGAACGCGAGACCCGTCGATTTATCCACAGGCTGTCCCGAGGCTGCAGGGCGGTTATCACCGCAGTTGTCGCGCCGGAAATTCCAGAAATATCAATACGTTAATCGACTTACGCCCCGCTTTTCGCGCTACCACCACCACCTGCTTTTAAGATTTATCGTTCTGAAGCCTGGCCTCGAGGGGAACCCAATCACATGCGTTTCAGTCTGCAACGCGAAGTGCTTTTGAAACCGCTGACGCAAGTCGTCAACGTCGTGGAACGTCGCCAGACCTTGCCGGTGTTGGCCAACCTGCTGGCGCGGGTCGAAGGCGATCAACTGTCGCTCACGGGTACGGATCTGGAAGTCGAGATGGTCGCTCGTACGCGAGTGGACGATGCCCAGGCCGGTGAGGCGACGATTCCCGCCCGGAAGCTGTTCGAAATCGTGCGCGCCCTGCCCGACGGCAGCAAAGTCACGGTCAGCCAAGCGGCCGACAAGATCACCGTGCAAGCCGGCCGCAGCCGGTTCACGCTGGCCAGCCTTCCGGCGAACGATTTTCCGTCGCTGGACGAAGTGGACGCGACCGAGCGGGTGAAAGTCGGCGAGGCCTCGCTGAAGGAACTGATCGAACGCACCGCGTTCGCGATGGCCCAGCAGGACGTGCGTTATTACCTCAACGGCCTGTTGTTCGACCTGCGCGATAAAGCCCTGCGTTGCGTCGCGACCGACGGCCACCGCTTGGCCTTGTGCGAAGCCGTGCTGGAAGAGACGGTGCAGACCAAGCGCCAGATCATCGTGCCGCGCAAAGGCGTGCTGGAACTGCAGCGTTTGCTCGAAGGCGGTGATCGCGAACTCGAACTGGAAATGGGCCGCGGGCATATCCGGGTGAAGCGCGACGACGTGACCTTCACCAGCAAACTGATCGACGGCCGTTTCCCCGATTACGAAGCGGTGATTCCGATCGGCGCCGATCGCGAAGTGAAGATCGATCGCGAAGCCCTGCGCGCTTCGCTGCAGCGCGCGGCGATCCTGTCGAACGAGAAATACCGCGGCGTGCGGATCGAGGTCTCGCCGGGCCAACTCAAGATCAATGCGCACAACCCGGAACAGGAAGAAGCGCAGGAAGAGGTGGAAGCCGAAACCAAGGTCGACAGCTTGACCATCGGTTTCAACGTGAACTACCTGCTCGACGCCTTGTCTGCCCTGCGTGAGGAACATGTGATCCTGCAATTGCGCGATGCGAACTCGTCGGCGCTGGTGCGCGAGGCGAGCAGCGACAAGTGCCGCCATGTGGTGATGCCGCTGCGTCTCTGACCCTGCGGCGCGTTAATTTGGGTTTCACGTGGAACATAACGCCGCGGCGCGACCGTAACGGGATGTCTCTCGTCAAACCGCAGGACACGATCGATCGCCCGGGTCTTCCCGGGCGATGTCGTTTCAGCCCGCTCCACCCCTGATCGCCGATGCGCATCGAACGTTTCCAGATCGCCAATCTCCGTCCCTTCGAGCGCGCCGAACTCAGGCCTGCGCCGGGGATCAATGTGTTCGTCGGCGAGAACGGTTCGGGCAAAACCAGCCTGCTCGAAGGCCTGCACGTGTTGGCCTACGGCCGCAGTTTCCGCGGCCGCGTGCGCGACGGCGTGATTCGGACCGGGGCCGAGGCCCTCGAACTGTTCGCCGAATGGCGCGAAGACGCCCATCCCCGGCTGCGGCGGGTTGGATTGCGTCATTCCGGTGCGCGTTGGGAAGGGCGCCTCGACGGCGAGCCGGTGTCCCAGCTCGGAGAGTTGTGCGCGGCGTTGGCGGTGGTGACGTTCGAGCCCGGCAGCCACGCCCTCGTGACAGGGGGCGGCGAACCCCGCCGCCGACTGGTGGATTGGGGTTTGTTCCACGTGGAACCTGATTTCCTGGACATCTGGCGTCGTTACGCCCGTGCCCTGAAACAGCGGAACGCCTTGCTCAAGGCCGGGATCCGCGACAGCCAGCTCGATCTTTGGGACCGCGAACTGGCCGAGGCCGGCGAACCGCTGACGCGGCATCGTCAAGCCTATATCGATGCCTTGGAGCCGCTGTTGCGCGCCGCCGCCGCCGAGTTGGTGCCGTCGTTGGGGACCGCGCGACTCGCGTTTCAAGCCGGGTGGGCACGCGATGCCCTGCCCCTGGCCGACGCCTTATTGGTGGTGCGCGATCGCGACCTCGCGAACGGCTATACCTCCGTCGGTCCGCATCGAGCGGACTGGCGCGTCGACTATTCGGCCTTACCCGGCCGGGAAGCGCTCTCCCGAGGTCAAGCGAAGCTCACCGCATTGGCGTTGTTGCTCGCGCAGGCCGAATGCCATGCCGCCGTCCGCGGCGAGTGGCCGGTGGTGGCCTTGGACGATCTGGCGTCCGAATTGGACCGATCGCACCAACGCCGCGTCTTGGCCCGATTGGTCGCCTCCGGCGCTCAAATCTTCATCACCGGAACCGAGCCGTTGCCCGTTCTGGACGACTTGAAGGCGGAACTCGCGCTGTTCCACGTGGAACAACATCGCATCGTGCCGATTCCGCCCGCGGCCGAGGCGCATTAAGCCTTTGGGCCGCGTCTTGCTCTGGCGGCGATGCGGGTGCTAGTGTCGGCTTTCTTCTCTCGTTGCAGGAGGCGGCGAATCCATGTTCCGCGCACCCCCTCGCCCGGTTCGGCCCTGGCGCCGTACGGCGGCGGCGTTGCTCGGGATCGTGTTCGTCGCCGGATGCCAGCCCGCCATGACGCACTCGACCGTATCCGATCCGCCCGCCAATGCCCCGAACCGGCCCTACACCGGTACCGTGGCCGACTGGCCCATATTCTTCAATCACCTGCAGTTCGGCGTGGCCTGTTTCGACACCGAGACCTGCCGGGTGGCCTATAACGACTTCGAATTCGGCAATCCGGGCCCCACAGGTCCCGTGTCCGCGCTGAGCCCGCAGGCCTACGATGCCGCGATGACCGCCAACTACGGGCCGGTCGCGCGCGAGACGCCCCCTGCGGAAATCGTCTGGCGCTGTAAAAACGGTACCGAACTGCGCGCCGAAGTGGATATCGCGGCGATCTTCGCCGATGGTTCCGTTCGGCATCAGGTGTCGCGCGACGAGATTCCCGAAGGGATCAGCATGGGCACCACCCATGTCCTGGTCGAGGTGAACGACCGCACGGTCAGCGTCTACACGCGGACCATGATCCCGACCAAACGCGAACAGATCGCGGGTAATCAACACAGCACGTTCCGCGACGATCTGATCAAGGTCTACAGCCGTACGTATTGAAACTGAGCGGGCTGTCGAACGGCGGCCTCGAGTCGAGCGGTACTAAGGAGGGGGTTCCGAACATGCCGAACAATGATGGCGACGTCGTACCGGGCCGC
Source organism: Lysobacter sp. (assembly GCA_020852215.1). Lineage (GTDB taxonomy): Bacteria > Pseudomonadota > Gammaproteobacteria > Xanthomonadales > Xanthomonadaceae > Lysobacter_I. The sequence goes on from JADZBF010000382.1 coordinate 21,123, forward strand.
CCGGTACTGGTGGACGAGCGAGGCCGGCCGATCAAGAAAGACGATGTCGAAGTGGCCTTGGCCACACAGGCCGATCTGAGGGCTTACGCCGACGCCAACCGCCAACTGGGCCAAATGCAGGTCCCGGCGCTGGTGAGCAGCGACCGGCCCAACGAACGTTTGTTCGTCGCCGTGCTGGACGGTACCGGCAACGACATGAACGACGTGTCGAAAGGCGCGCGGACGGGCGTTGCGCAGATTCATCAAGAAATCCAGCAACAACGCGCCGGCGGGGTCACCAACGTCGCCTCCGGTTACGTCACCGGGCCGGGGACGAAGTCCTACGGTAATTGGGACGCCGCGACCGGGCATACCTTCGAAGAACGCGCCGAATACATGTACCGGCAGTTCACGGAACAATCGGCCCGCTGGCTGAAGGAAAACCCCAATGCGGATATCCGCGTCGCCGCGATCGGTTTCAGCCGCGGCGCGGAAGAGGCGGCTTATTTCACCCGGATCGTCGACGAACGCGGCATTCAGGACCCGTCCGGCGCCAAGTACAAGTTCACCCACGACGGCCTGATCACCAGCGTCGAATACACCAAACCGCCGCTGGTGGAGCCGGGCCAAGTCAAACAGGCCGCCTTGCTGGAGGACCCGGTCGCGACCGGCGACCCGCGCAATTACGATCGTCGCCTGCCGCCGTCCGTCGTGTCCGCCCTGCAGATCACCGCTCGCGACGAGACCCGCGACCAGTTCGTCGGGACGCCGCATTTGCCGGCCGGGTTCAGCGACAACAATCGCTCGCTCAACATCACCGTTCCCGGCGCGCACAGCGACATCGGCGACGGCTATTTCGCGAACGGCTTGGGCACCCGCAACACCAATATCGCCAAGCAATACCTCAACGGCCTGGTGGACAACCCCACACCGCTGCTCACGCTGCGCCCCGAGGCGCAGGGCTTGACGGCGCAAAGCAGCAACGTCATCCACGATTCCGAACGCCACAACTCCTGGATCTACACCCGCATGGGTTTCGACAGGGACGGCGTTCGCGATGTGAACACCCAACTGGGCGCGACACGTTACGAATACCAAGGCGGGCCGCATGGCGGCGCGATGGTGCCCGCGGTGCCGACGGCGGAGGAACGTCGGCGCGAACCGGTGGATCCGAAGCTCACCCAGGGCCTGGAATACCGCGCTTTGCCGATCGCACCCGCTCCCGGCACGCCGGCGCCCAATCGGGCGGAACTGCAACCGAACAACGGTGCGCCGCCGACCGTCGTGGAACCCGGGCACCCCGGCAATCAGATCTACCGGCAGGCGCTGCAGGGCATCGAAAAATCGCCGAATATTCCGCCCAACAGCCTGGACGAGGGTCAGCGCAGCCGTGTCGCCGCAGCGTTGACCGCCACCGCCGTGGAAGGGCCGGACCCGCTCAGAAAGATCGATGTCGTGCTGTACAACCGCAAGGCCGACGGCGTGATCGCGATGGAAGGCGGGGTCAACGACCCGACGCAGAAACTGAAGTCGGTGCCGCTGGATCAAGCCATGAATACGCCGGTGCAGGAATCGAGCAAACGCGTCGAAGTCGCCCTGGACGAGAATGCGCGGGCACAGCGCACGCCCACGCCGCAGCAAGACGTGCCCACGGTCGCCGCGCCCTCCCGCTGAGCCGCATCCTCGGCGACCGCAGCGCGGGCGGCAGGGCGACTCGCCTTGCCGCCGGCATGCGGATTCTACGTTTCTGTTTCGGTCCGCCACAACAGAAAACGACGATCGCGCTACGTGCGATCGCATGGGCATGGCGATGCTCCGCATGGAACGAAAACCGCGGACGGGGTCGCATCCTCGCCGCGTTCGTGCCGCATTCGTACTGCGCGGATGTCGCGTTGGCGCGGCATCTGACCCGCGACGGCGGTACCCGCGAACTAACGCTTGTTTAATCGCATGCTTACATGCGAGTAACAACCGGCTAATCGAGATTTAATCGAGACCGACGAGCATGCGTCCCATGCTCGCCTCATCCTCGAACATCTTCCCGACCTCGAATTCGACGTCCGCCGTGCGCCGATTGCACTCAGAGCGCGTCGAATCCGATCATCCCGAGCGCGCCGAAGCGGAAGCGTTCGTCGCCGCCGTGTATCGCGAACGCTACGGAGCGGAGCTGCGCAGTTTTCTGCCGCATTTGATCGCCTTCCGCGACGATGCGCGCGAATTGCGCGCGGTGGCGGGGCTTCGCTACGCGCGCGAAGGGCGTTTGTTCGTCGAGCGCTATCTCGATGCCGACGCCGAAACCGAAATCGCGCGCGCCCAGCGCACGCCGGTGCCGCGCGAACGCGTGGTCGAAGTCGGCAATTTCGCGTCGCGCACGCCCGGCGACGCGCGCGAAGTGATCGTGCGCTTGACCGGCCTGCTGCATGCCGAAGGCCTGCGTTGGGTGCTGTTCGCGGCGACGCGGCAACTGCGCAACACCTTCGATCGCCTGCATCTGCAGACCGTGCCGTTGGCGCCCGCGGCTCCGGCGCGCGTGCAGGACAGCGATAATCAATGGGGTCGCTACTACGACGCCAAACCCATGGTGTTGAGCGGCGATCTCGCGTCCGGTTTCGCCTATTTGCAGCGCCGCGCCGACGCTGCGGACCCCGCCGAACGCGGTTGGTGGTTATCGCTGCCGTTGAGCGCATCGTGCGCGGCATCGGCATGACGGAGCGAAGCACACCGGAGGCGTCGCATCCGAAGGCGTTGCACCAGAACGCATTGCATCCCACACCAGATGCGGCGTCCGACATCACATTCGATGCGATGTTCGATGCCTTGCCGTCGTCGTCGTTGCGTGTGCTGTCCGCCGACGGCGAATACGATGCGCGCTCGCTCGCCGATGCCGTCGCGCGCTGCGCCGAAGCGTTGACGCGTGCGGGCTTGCGGCGCGTCGCCAGCCGTTTGGATAACGCCGCGCCGTGGTTGATTCTCGATCTGGCGCTGCGCCGCATCGACGGCGCGCATATTCCGCTGCCGACCTTCTTTACGCCCACGCAAACCGCGCATGCGTTGCGCGCCAGCGGCGCGGAGGCCGTGGTCGCGGCCGAAGCGATGGCGCCGCCGGGCGCGATATCGTTGACCTCGGGCCTGCGCGCTTCGCGTCTCGAACCCGCGACCGTCGCGCTGCCCACCGGCACGGCTTGCATCACGTACACCTCCGGCACCACCGCGCAGGCGAAAGGCGTGTGCTTGGACGCGCCGTCGATGCTGCGCGTCGCGACTTCGCTGACCGAAGCCACCGCATCGTTGCGTCCGCGTCGTCATCTGTGTCTGATGCCGCTCTCCACGCTGCTGGAAAACATCGCAGGCGTGTACGCCGCATGGTTGACCGACGCGGAGATCGCGGTGCCGTCGCTGACCGAGATCGGCTACAGCGGCGCGGCCGGGCTCGATATCGCCGCGTTGCTGCGCTGCCTGCATCGCTATCGCCCCGAAAGCGTCATCGTGTTTCCGCAATTGCTGTTGGCGCTGACGATGGCGGCCGAACAAGGCCACGCCTTGCCGTCGTCGCTGCGCTTCGTCGCCGTCGGCGGCGGGCGCGTGGGCGAGGGTTTGCTCGCGCGCGCGGCGGCGGTGGGTTTGCCGGTGTACGAAGGCTACGGCCTGACCGAATGCGCGTCGGTGGTCTGCTTGAATCGCCCCGAGGCGCTGCGCCCGGGTAGCGTCGGCCGGCCGTTGTCGCATGCGCGCGTGTTCGTGCGCGACGAGGAGTTGTGGGTCGATGGCATGCGCTGCCTCGGCTATCTCGATGGCGATGACCTGCCGCCGGGGCCGATCGCCACCGGCGATCTCGGTCGCATCGACGACGACGGCTTCGTGCATATCACCGGCCGTCGCAAACACATGTTCGTCACCGCATACGGTCGCAACGTCTCGCCCGAATGGGTGGAAACCGAAGTGCTGCAGCACCCGTTGTTCGCGCAGGCCATCGTGTTGGGCGAAGCGCGTCCGCACAACGTCGCGGTGCTGAGCCTGCGCCGCCCCGATGCCGACGACGCGGCCATCCGTCGTGCGCTGGTCGAGATCAACCGCGGTTTACCCGATTACGCACAAGTGAGCGATTACGTGCGCGCCGATGCGCCGTTCGCGGTCGACAACGGATTGCTCACGCCCAACGGACGGTTGCGTCGCGACGCCATCGCGCAACGGTACGCCGATGCGATCGCCGCGCGTTACGCCGACGGTGCCGCGCCGTTCGCCATCGCCCGCGTCGCCGACCACGACGCGCGCCACGACACATCCAACGACGCACCCCACGAGATGTCCGCATGAGTTTTCACGACGACCTGATTGCCGCCACCCGCACCGAACGCGACGCGCTGTTATCGGTGCCGATCATTCGCGACGCGCTCGACGGACGGATCGCGCCGCTCGACTACATCGCCTTCCTCACCCAGGCCTACCATCACGTGCGCCATACCGTGCCGCTGTTGATGGCCTGCGGCGCGCGCTTGCCGGCGCGGTTGGAATGGCTGCGCAGCGCGCTCGGCGAGTACATCGAGGAAGAGATGGGCCATCAGGAATGGATTCTCGACGACATCGTCGCCTGCGGCGGCGATCGCGAGGCCGCCGCGAACGCGACGCCTGCGTTCGCCACCGAAATGATGGTCGCTTATGCCTACGACACCATCGCCCGCGGCAACCCGGTCGGTTTCTTCGGCATGGTGCTGGTGCTGGAAGGCACCAGCGTCGCGCTCGCCACGCGCGTGGCGGAAGCGATCGAACACGGTTTGAGTCTGCCGCGCAACGCGTTCTCGTATCTGCGTTCGCACGGCGAACTCGATATCGAACACACCGGTTTCTACGAGACGTTGATGAACCGTCTGGACGATGCCGACGACCGCGCCGCCGTGGTGCATGCCGCGCGCCGGTTCTATCGCCTGTACGCCGATGTCTTCCGCGGCCTGCGCGACGAGGCGCCCGCCGCCGCCAACGACGCGTCGCCGCGTCTCGCCGCGGAGGCCGCATGAGCGCGCTCGATCTGCGCGGGCGCACCGTCGTACTCACCGGCGCCTCCGGCGGTATCGGTGCGGCGTTGACCGCCGAATTCGTCGCCGCCGGCGCGCGCGTGCTCGCCATCGGTCGCGATGCCGCTCGTTTGCAGCGCGTGGTTCAAACGCATCCGCAGGGCGCCGTCATGGCTATGGTGGCCGATGTCGCCGAAGCCGACGGCCGCACCGCGATCGTCGCGCGCGCAAGCGCCGAGAGCGCATCGGTGCTTGTACTGGCGCACGCACAGGCGGCGTTCGGCATGTTCGAGGCGCAAAGCGACGACGCGCTGGAACGCATGCTGCGTACGAATTTGACCGCGCCGATGTTGTTGATCCGCGCCTTGTTGCCGACGCTTCGCGCGAAAGCGAGCGCGCAGGCGCCGGCCGCCGTGGTCGCGGTCGGTTCCACGTTCGGCGCGCTGGCGTTCCCGGGCTTCGCCGGCTACAGCGCGAGCAAGTACGGTTTGCGCGGTTTGATCGAAGGGCTGCATCGCGAATACGCCGATTCGCCAATCCGCTTCCACTACCTCGCGCCGCGCGCGACGCGCACCGATTTCAACAGCGCCGCCGTGGTCGCGATGAATCGCGAATTGAAGACCGCCGAAGATGCGCCCGAGGCGGTGGCCGCCGCGTTGCGCGCCGCGATCGAACGCGGCACCGCGCGCAAACAACTGGGCTGGCCCGAAGCCTTGTTCGTGCGCCTCAACGCGCTGCTGCCCGGATTGATCGATCGCAACCTGAAAACCCAATTGCCTGTGGTGCGCCGCCATGCCGCGTCGTCGCCGTCCGTTCCGCCCGCTTCAGTTCAATCCGCTTCAGTTCCGTCTTCGCCCGTGGAGGCTCCGCAATGACTCTGTCCATCCAACACCGATTTTCGTCGCTCGCATTGATCGCCGGCTTGAGCCTGTCGGGCATCGTCTTCGCCGCCGATCCCAGTTTGCCCGCCGATGTCGGCGCGGTGCAGGACCAGTGGGCCGAGATCATGTACAAGACGCCCAAACCCCAGCGCGCTGCGGCGCTCGAAACCCTGTCCAAACGTGCCGAAACCGCGCGCAAGGCGCATCCGAAAGATGCCGGCGCGTTGATCTGGGAAGGCATCGTGCTGTCCAGTTGGGCCGGCGAAAAAGGCGGCGTCGGCGCGCTTGGTTTGGTCAAGCAAGCGCGCAAGGATTTCGAACAAGCCATCGCGATCGAACCGAACGCGCTATCGGGTTCGGCCTACACCAGCCTGGGCTCGCTGTACTACCAAGTGCCTGGTTGGCCGATCGGTTTCGGCGACGACGACAAGGCCCGGCAACTACTGAAGAAAGCGCTGCAGATCGACCCCAACGGCATCGACGCGAATTATTTCTACGCCGATTTCCTGCACGAACAGGGCGAACACAAAGCCGCCGCCGCCGCGCTGGAAAAAGCCATCGCCGCACCACCGCGCCCCGGCCGCGAAACCGCCGACCAAGGCCGGCGCAAAGAAGCGCAGGCGATGCTCGGCAAAGTCCGCGCGGAGCTTGCGAAGCACTAAGCGCCGCCGCACACTGCGCGCATGCGCGTACTGTTGGTGGAAGACGACGTTTCCTTGGGCGAAGGCATCCGCACGGCCTTGCGTCGTGCGGCCTACAGCGTGGACTGGCTGCACGACGGCGCGTCCGCGCTCAACGCCATCCGCGACGACATCGAGCGCAGCGAAATCGATCTGGTCGTGCTCGATCTGGGCTTGCCGCGGATGGACGGCATCGAAGTCATCCGCGCCGCGCGTCGTCACGGCGCGTCGGTGCCGATTCTGGTGCTGAGCGCGCGCGAACGCGCCGCCGACCGCACGCTCGGTTTGGATGTGGGCGCCGACGATTATCTCGGCAAGCCCTTCGACACCCACGAACTCATCGCCCGCGTGCGCGCGCTGCTGCGTCGCAGTCAGGGCCGCGCCAATCCCACGCTGCGCTGCGGCGCGTTGGAACTGGATCCGGCCAATCTGGCCTTGCGTTGGCAAGGTCGCAATATCGATCTGCCGCGCCGCGAATTCGCGCTGTTGCGAATGTTGATGGAAAGCCCGGGGCGCGTCGTTTCGCGCGAATCCGTGCAGCAACGCCTGTACGGGTGGGACGAAGACGTGGCCAGCAACGCCCTGGATGTGCATATCCATCATCTGCGGCGGAAATTGCCGCCGGCTCTCATTCGCACCGTGCGCGGCGTCGGCTACAGCCTGGACGAACGCATCGCCGCCGGGCAGGCAGAGACGAGCGCGGGCGACGGCCGCGCTGCGCCATGACATTGGCACCGCACAACAGATGACCTCGATTCGCCGACTGATGTTGGTGTCGTTGATCGGCACCGTATCCTTGGTGACGGTCATCGCCGCCGGGTTCAGCTACCGCGTCGGCTTGCAGGAAGCGGGCGAATTGTTCGACGCCAAGCTCGCGCACTCGGCCCGCGTCTTGAGCAGCCTCGTCGACGGTTCGTTGCAGGACATGCCCAAACGCGCGCTCGGCGAAGCGCTGGTGATCGAGGTGTGGCGCGGCGAGGCCGATGCCGAGGACAAGGGCACCGAGCTGGCGTTCACTGACGGCCACGCTTACGAAACCAAACTCGCCTTTCAAGTCCGCGACCGCGAAGGGCGGTTGTTGGTGCGCTCGCAAAGCGGTCCCCTGCAGCCGTTGGCACCGCTGCGGCCGGGTTACGCCGATCGCACGATCGACGGCCTGCAATGGCGCACGTTCACGATGCGCTCGCGCAACGGTTTTTGGTACCAGACCGGCGAAGCATCCGATATTCGCGCCGAAATCGCCGAAGAGATCGCGTTCGGCACGCTGCTGCCGCTGCTGCTCGCATTGCCCGTGTTGGCGGCCTTGGTGTGGTGGATCGTCACGTGGTCGTTGCGAGATTTGCGCAGAGTGTCGGCCGAGATCGGCGAACGCGCGCCCGAGCGGATGTCGCCGCTGCGTTTGGAGCGTGTGCCGAAAGAGATCGAGCGGCTCGTGGTCGCTGTCAACAGCCTGCTGGCGCGTTTGCAGACGGCGATGGCGCGCGAACGTCGTTTCGTCGCCGAAGCCGCGCACGAACTGCGCACGCCGATCGCCGCGCTCAAGGTGCATGCGCACAATCTGCACAGCGCGCGCGACGCGGAAGAAGCGGAAGAGTCGCGATTGCGATTGGATGCCGGCATCGAACGCATCGAGCGGCTGGTCGCGCAACTGCTGACGCTCAACCGCCTCGAGCCCGACGCCGCGATGTCGGCGGCGGTGCCGATCGAACTCGACCTCATCGTGCGCCAACAAACCGAGGCCTTGCGCGCGCTCGCCGATGTGCGCCGGATCGCGCTGGAGTCGCATATCGCTGCGGTGCGCGTCCTGGGCGACGGGCCGGCGCTGGAATCGCTGGTGCGCAACGTGATCGACAACGCATTGCGCTACACCCCCGAGGGCGGCCGCGTACGCGTTGCGCTCGAGTTCGAATCGGGGCGGCTCGAACCGGATCGGCTGCAAGCCTCGTGGGCGACGCTGTGCGTGGAAGACAGCGGCCCCGGCGTTCCCCCGGAAGCGCGGGAGCGGATTTTCGAGCGCTTCCATCGCGAACCCGGCAGCGGCGTGGAAGGCAGCGGGTTGGGACTGGCGATCGTGCGCGAGGCGCTGGCGCTGCATCGCGGCACGATCAAGTTGGATGCATCGCCGGATCTGGGCGGCTTGCGTATTCGCATCGCGCTACCGGCGTTGGCGTGAGACGGCGCGGCTCGCGTCGTTGGCGCGCGAACCCGCGCGCACGCTATGATAGGGCGGGGGATCCTGCTGCCCATGCGCATTTCGACGACCGCGCGACCGGGAAGAGGACCGACAGATGACGACTCAAGACGAAACCCGCAGCGTACCGCCGGACGAGCTGGTGCACGGTCACGAATACGTGATCGATCCCGAAACGGGAAGAAAGGCGACTTTGGACGGCACCCCTTATGCGGCGGCCGATGCCAGCGACCTCGCGCATATCGAAACGAAAAAACAACAGCAAGCCGAAATGCAAATCCCGCTTCTGGCCGGGAAGGACAATCCGAACGCATTCGTGTTCTTCGCCATGCTCGACGGTACGGGTAACGACCGGCACGACAAAGACTACGCGCCCACCGGCATCGGGCAGATCTACGAGCAACTCAAGACACAGGTCAATGCGGGTTACGGAGATGGACATGTCGCCGCGGCGTATGTCACCGGTGCCGGGACAAGATCGTTTGGCGAAGATTTAGGCCTTGATCTGGCCGCCGGCTATTCCTCCAACGACCGCGTTGAGACAATGTACGTGGAGTTCTGCAAACAAGCGCAGGCTTGGTTGAAAGAGAACCCGGACGCCGAAATCAGTATCGCCTCCATGGGTTTCAGTCGTGGTGCGGAAGAGGCTGTACTTTTAAGCCAGCTCGTGGAAAAACGAGGCATTCTGAATCCTGCCTCGATCGAGTACGACAGGCGCGCCGATGGTTTGGTCGACGCCGGAACCATCACGTTCAACGACAGCATAGAACCTTTGGCCGAACCCGCGGACGTCACTCAAGTCGTCATCCCGATAGACCCTGTCGCGGAAGGACAACTCGAAGACCCGACGCTTTATGGCATGCCGCCACCTTATCTGTTGGGCGGGCCCGGCTTGACGTCGCCGGCAGACATGTCGTCGGCAATGGAACGCTACTCGCAAGAACAACGTGACTATGGCACTTATGGCATCCCGCCCTCCGTCGCAGGCGTGTTCATGCTTCAGGCGCGGGACGAGACCCGAACGGCATTCATCGGCACCGATCACGCCCCGGATGGGTTGACCGATGGCAAGACACGAGCGAGTTTCGAAATGCCGGGCGCGCACTCCGACCTCGGCGATGGCTATTACGCGAACGGCCTGGGTGTTCGCTATACCAACATGGTCAAGAACTACGCCAACAATCTGGTGGATTTCGAAACCCCATTGTTGACGCTCAACCCGGAAGACACGAATTTAGGATTGGGAAGCACCAACGTCATCCACGATTCGGAAAAACATCCGGCCGGCCCGCTGCCCGGAGAAATGGTCTATGACGAGGACGCGTTTCGAGACGACGGCAAGCGCGATAACGTCGCTCCGAGCAGGCCCTATGAGCCGATGGACCCGGCACTGACGAGCGATGTGGAATACCGCAAAGCGACGATCGCCGCAGCCCCCGTCGCTTCGTCGGACACGGACATCGGCATCTTTTACGACGCGAAGGAAGAACAGGAAAAAGGCTGCGCCCTGGTCCCGCCGGCGATCGAAGTCGCATCGCCCTCGAACTATCCCTCTTCAAGCGTCTATAACTTGACCTCAATGGTCGACGATATGCTGTGCGAAACAGGGCGCTATCCTGTGGAGAAGACTGCGCCCGCGCCACCGCTCGAAACAGAAAAAGTGATGGCGACGGACGCCTATGGCACGCCGATCGGCATGTACCCGATCGAAATGGTGCCGAGCGACCGTGTGGCCGACACCTTGCCGATGTCCGCGCCTACGCACTCCGCTTTCCCGATGTACAGCGAAGCGTGGAACGCGATGGCGGACACGGCGAAAACGAACATCCCATGGGGCGCCATGAGCGAGAACGACCGCAGTCGCGCCGCCGCCGCCGTCACCGCCGCCGCCATGACGGGGCCGCCCCCGCTCGACCGCATCGATTCTGTGTTCTTGAACAAATCCGGCGACAAGCTGATCGCGATCGAAGGTGAACCGTCGGACCCGGCGAGCAAGCGCGTGATGGTGCCGCTGGAAACGGCGGTGAAAACGCCGGTCGAGGAATCCACAAAGAAAGCGGACGCGGCGATGGAAGACCAGCAGCAGAAAGCGCTGGCGACGCCCAACAACCACCTCCAGCCGTCGGTCGCGTCGACCGCGCGTGCGCAATGACGCGCATATCGGCGCCGTGCGCGGCCGGCCAGCCGTAGTCGCAGGAACGGGCAGACAACGCGCGGAAACCGCGCCTCGAGCGGTCGGGGCGCGCGAGCCCATCCGGACTCGCAAACGGCCGGAGAGGCGCCCGAAGCGCTATAATCGCGCACCGAACCCAATAGCTAATGTGTCGCGGAACATCGCCGCGCGCAGCGGCCGTTCCGCACGCACAGCCGAACAATACGAATGACCGACGAAACTCAGCAAACGCCTGGCCCCAACAACACCTACGACTCCAGCAAGATCACCGTTCTGCGCGGCCTGGAAGCGGTCCGCAAACGTCCCGGCATGTACATCGGCGACGTTCACGACGGCACCGGTTTGCACCACATGGTGTTCGAAGTGGTGGACAACTCGGTGGACGAGGCCCTCGCCGGCCACGCCGACGACATCGTCGTCACGCTGCACCAGGACGGCTCCTGTTCGGTGTCCGATAACGGTCGCGGCATCCCGGTCGATATCCACAAGGAAGAAGGCGTTTCCGCGGCGGAAGTCATCCTCACCGTGCTGCACGCCGGCGGCAAGTTCGACGACAACAGCTACAAGGTTTCCGGCGGTCTGCACGGCGTCGGCGTGTCGGTGGTGAACGCGCTCTCCGAACATCTGTGGCTGGAGATCTGGCGCGACGGCCATCACTACGAACAGGAATACGCGCTCGGCGAGCCGCAGTATCCGCTCAAGCAATTGGAACCTTCCGACAAGCGCGGCACGCGCCTGCGCTTCAAGCCGTCGGTCGAGATTTTCACCGACGTCGAATTCCATTACGACATCCTCGCCAAGCGTCTGCGCGAATTGTCGTTCCTCAATTCCGGCGTGAAGATCACCTTGATCGACGAGCGCCCGGACGAACGCGGCGAGACGCGCCGCGATGTGTTCCAGTACGAAGGCGGTATCCGCTCGTTCGTCGAACATCTGGCGCAACTGAAAACGCCGCTGCACCCGAACGTCATTTCCGTCAGCGGCGAAATGAACGGCATCGTGGTCGATGTCGCTCTGCAATGGACCGACGCCTACCAGGAAACGATGTTCTGCTTCACCAACAACATCCCGCAGAAGGACGGCGGCACGCATCTCATCGGTTTCCGCGCCGCGCTCACGCGCACGCTGACCCATTACATCGAAAACAACGGCATCGCCAAGCAGGCCAAGGTCACGCTGACCGGCGACGACATGCGCGAAGGCTTGATCGCGGTGCTGTCGGTGAAGGTGCCCGACCCGAGCTTCTCGTCGCAGACCAAGGAAAAACTGGTCAGCTCCGAAGTGCGTCCGGTGGTGGAAAGCACCTTCGGCGCGCGCTTGGAAGAATTCCTGCAGGAACACCCGAACGAAGCCCGCGCGATCACCGGCAAGATCGTCGACGCCGCGCGCGCGCGCGAAGCGGCCCGCAAAGCGCGCGA
>JADZBF010000383.1 GCA_020852215.1 Lysobacter sp.
TCTCCCCGCAGTGCGGGGAGAAGGGAAAGCATGCTTCCCGCGGGCGGGGAGAAAAGAAAGCTCAGGTTCCAATCGGATCAGTACAGATCGACCGGGTCGATATCCAGCGACCAACGCACCTTGCGCGCGTCGGGCGCGGCGTACAGTGCCGACAACGCGGCGTCCAACGTCGCGTGCAGGGGCGGGCGTTGCGCCGAGGTCAGCAGCAACTGCGCGCGGTACACGCTTGCGCGTCGCGGCATCGGGGCCGGGATCGGGCCATGCAAGGCGAGGCCGGCGTCGTGCGCGCCGGCGGCGATCAACGCGGTCTTCGCCGCTTGCAGGAACGCCAGCGGCGCGTCGGCCTGCGCGGCTTCCGCGCGCAGCAGGGCGAGATGCGCGTAGGGCGGGAATCCCGCGGCCTCGCGCAGGGCCAGTTCTTCGTCGGCGAAGCCGCGATAGCCGCTGCGGATCAGGGTGAGCAGCAGCGGATGTTCGGGGTGGTGGGTTTGCAGCAGTACTTCGCCCGGGCGGTCGGCACGCCCGGCGCGGCCGGCCACGTGGATCAGCAATTGCGCGAGTTTTTCGGATGCGCGGAAATCGGCCGAGAACAGGCCTTCGTCGATGCCGACCACGGCGACGAGTGTGAGCTTGGGCAGGTCGTGGCCCTTCGCCAGCATTTGCGTGCCGACCAGGATGCCGGGGCCATCGCCGAGCACTTCGAACCGCCGCTGCAAGCCGTCTTTGCGCCGCGTGCTGGCGCTGTCGATGCGCAGCACCGGTACGTCGGGAAAACGTTCCGCCAGCCGTTCCTCCAAACGTTCGGTGCCGATGCCCTGCGGCTGCAGCGCGAGGCTGGCGCAATCGGGGCAGGCCGAAGGCGCGGCCTGACGCGTGCCGCAGTGGTGGCATTGCAGGCGTCGCCCTCCGCCGTGGACGGTCATCGGGCTGGGCCGTTCCGGCGTACTGCAGCGGCGGCAGTGCGCGCTCCAACCGCAGTCGTGGCATTGCAGCACCGGGGCGTAACCGCGCCGGTTCTTGAACACCAGGACTTGCCCGCCCGCGGCCAGCGCGCGTTCGATCGCCGCCAATACGTCCGGTGACAGCCCGGCGTCGAGCGCGCGCTTGCGTACGTCCAGCACACGCACGGCGGGCGGCTTCGCCTCGCCCGCGCGATGGCGCAGGCGCAGATGCGCGTAGCGGCCGCTCAGCGCGTTATGCAGCGTTTCCAGCGATGGCGTGGCGCTGCCCAACAGCACCGGCACGTTCAGCGCTTTGGCGCGGACCAGGGCGAAATCGCGGGCGTGATAGCGGATGCCGTCCTGTTGTTTGTAGCTGCCGTCGTGCTCTTCGTCGATCGCGATCAGGCCCGGGCGCGCCAGCGGCACGAACACTGCCGAGCGCGTGCCCACGATCACCCGCGCCTCGCCGCGCGCGGCGGCGGTCCAGACCTGTGCGCGTTCGGGATCGCTCAAACCCGAATGCAGCGCATGCACCGGCACGCCGAGCCGGGCGCGAAAACGCGCCAGCGTTTGCGGGGTCAGCCCGATTTCCGGCACCAGCACCAACGCTTGACGGCCCTGCGCCAACGCATCGGCGATCGCGCGCAGATACAGCTCGGTCTTGCCGCTGCCGGTGACGCCTTCGAGCAGCGCCACGGCGAAGCGCGGCGCGCCGTCAGCGTCGTGGGCGAGCGCGCGCCACGCCGCGTCGGCTTCGGCTTGTTCGGGATTGAGCGCGAGGCCCGGCTGCGGCATCGGGGCGGCGATCGTCGCGGCGGCGACGGCGATGCGTTCGACCAAGCCGCGCTTGAGCAAGGCCCGTGCGGCGGCCCGCCAACCTTCGCGGAGGGCTTCGTCGGGATGAAGATCGAGCGCGTCGGCGTTGAGCATGGCTTCGAGCGGCATGCTCTCGATCCGTGCGCCTTCGACTTGCGCGCTTTCGACTTGTGCATGTTCGGCCAGCGCATCGGCCAGTCGCTTGGGGACGCCGCGCAACCGGGCGCGCGCGGTTGCGCCGGCTTCGGTGAGGCGCCAGGCCCAGTGCGGCGCGGCGGTCGGCGACTCGCCCCGGCGCAGCGCCGCCGGCAGCGCCGTCGCCAAGACCTCGCCCAGCGGCGCATGCGTGTAGCGCGCCAGCCAGCGCAGCGAGGCCAGCAGTTCGCCGCGCAAGATCGGTTCGGGGTCCAGCCAGGCCTCGGCGGTGCGCAAGACGGCGTCGTCGCGCTCCGGCGGGCCGACCTCGGCCACCACGCCGACCATGCTGCGCGACCCGAACGGCACCCGCACCCGGCGCCCGATGTCGGCCGCGCTTGCGGCCGATGGGTGCGTCGCGTCGACTTCGGCGTCGCGCTCCGGCGGGCGGTAATCGAACAGCCGCGGCAGCGGCACCGGGAGGGCCACGCGCAGGACGGGGGCGGTGTGGGGCGGCATAGGCCGGCCAGTCTACCCAGCGCGCGTCGCAACATTTGCGACGCATACTTGCTTGCTATTCCATGAATCGGGCGCAAGTGCCGGATCGCAAACGGATTTCGACATTATCCACACAACCTGTGGATAACGTTGTGCATGAACTGCCGAGTCGGCGCGTTTCGCCCCAAAAACCCGGTGAAACGTGAAGGATGGCGAAAAAAGCGCCAGAGGCGGCAAACGTATGGGAATCAACTGTTTAGCCGTGAAACATCGGCGAATTCGCGGCTTCGCGCGCAAAACGCCGTGCGGTATTGCAATTTCGTGTCCGCTGTGTACAACGCTCGGCGCCCTGCGCGGTGGGGCGTCGCGGCGAGCGAAGGCGCGTCGCCGATTCCGTGATGGCGGTCATGCCCCCTGTCCGGCGCGCGAAGGCATCATGCCGGCCTGTCCATCGCGCGAGCCGCGCGGCCCGAAAGCGCCGTCGGTCGTCGTTCGCGCCGCGACCGGAATCGTCTGACACCGCTTGGTGCGGACGACCCGCTCGCGAGACGACTGATCGCTCCTTTTTTCGTCACGATCGCACTCGGATGCGCCGCTTCTCGTAACGCCATGAATTCGCCCCTCGCGCAGACTTTGGATTCGGTCACCGGAACGACCACCGCTTTGACCGTCTTCCTGCGCGGCCTCGAACGCCGTGCCGTGGTGTTCGCCGAATTGCAGTGCGGCGAGGTCGCGCATGGCGATCAAGCCTTGCCGGCGATTTTCGCCGCGTTCGTCGCCGCCGCGCGCACCGCGCCGCAAGCCGATTGGCCGCGCCTGTTCTGGGTCACCTTCCTCGAATCTCCGGCGCTGGCCGCCGAACCCCTGGCGCCGTTCTGGTCGGGCGATTTCGCGCCCCTGGCGCGTTTGGATTTCGCCGCCCGGGCGGTGGTGCTGGCGCGATTGGTCGCGCAGTTGGACGACGCCCAGGGCGCGTCGGTGTTCGGCGTGAGCGAGGAAAACTATCGCCAAGCCTTGCAGCGCGCGTTGCCGCAGCGCGCCGACGGCTCGCCCGACGGTGCCGCTTGGTTGGCGTTGCGCAGCGAAGTGCAGTACGTGCTGGAGGAGTTGAGCCCCGAACGTTCCGCCGCCGTCGCGCGCATGCGCGAAGCCGTGGTCGCCGAGAGCACCAACGTCCAGCCGCTGGTGCCGGAACGCGAACCGAGCCTGCTCAATCGCCCGATCCCCTTGAACATTCCGCTGCGCGCGCCGAATTGGCTGAGCAAACTGCGCGGCGGCGGCGCGAGCGGGTCCTGACGCATCGCCGAAAACGCTCGTGCCGAACGTTTTCCGGCTGATCGTGCTTTGATCGACCACGCTGTGACCGAGCGCGCTCTGACCAAGCGCCCCCAGATCGCCAGTCCGGTCTCGCCGAACAGCCTCACGACGATTCAGTCGCCCACGCGCTCGCGCAGCACGCGACGCTGCGCGCGGAAACGTTCGCCGAAACGCGCCACACCGTCGGCGCGCAGCCGCGGCGCGTGATCGCGCAGATACGCGTCGAGCGCGGCGGCATCGGTCAATCGATACTGCACGCAGAGGCCGATGCGACCGGCCGATACCGGCGGATCCAGTACGTCGAACGCGCGCGCGTCGACGAAGCCCGGGAGCGCGAGAATCTCGGCGATGTGATCGTGCAGCCATGCGCGATACGCGACGGCGATGTCCGCATCCGCTTCGACGTTCACTTCGTAAACGATCGTCGCTTCGGCCTGCGCTGCATTCATACGGTTTTCCTTCGATGCGTCGTCGCCCGCGAGGTATTCTGCGCGGCGTTTTGGGTAGATTTATCGTGCGCGATGCGTCGCGCGACATATTTTGCGCGCGATGCCGCGAGCGCGACGTTCGTCAACTGCTCAAGCCCGCCAACACGGCGTAGATCGTGGCGAACGTGAGCAAAATCGAATACACGCTGCCGATCAGCACGAACTTCGCCAGCGTCATCGGCCAGCCCTGTCCGTAGACGCGCTTTTGCATCCACAGCAGATAAAGCGGCATCACGACCGTCAATCCCAGCCCCGCCGCGATCGCGAAGGCGTTGTCCAGCCATGCCGGCGTGGCCTCCCACGACTGCAATCCCACCAGCACGAAGGTGAGCAGCAGCGCCAACAGCAGCATGGACTGGCTGTAGAGCGCGACGACGAGGTGTTCGAGATAACCGCGGCCCGAGCCCAGATAGAGCGCTTTCAGGCACAACGCGAATAGCGGCACCAATACGAACAAAGCGCCGGGTAACGCACCGAGCACCAAGGGCACGAATTCGTCGGGATGTTCGTTCACCAGATCCACGTTGCGCTTGAGACGGACGATGCGTTCTCGAAACCAGCGTTGGAACCACCCCTGTTCGCGCAGCGCGGCGCCGCCGGGCGTCGCCGCTTTCCCGCCGGCGGATGCGTTCGCGTCGACGCCCGTCCGCGGGACGACGCGCGCGTCGAAATCGGCCAGTTGCGCGGGCGTGGCGCCGAGTTCGCGCATTCGGATACGCGCGCGCTCGTCGATCTGTTCTTCGGCGAAATCGCCGACGGCGGCCATCAACCATTTCGCATCGCTGTCGAGGCGCGCTTCTTCGACCTTCCGCAGCGCTTCTTCGCGCAAGCGCAGCACGTCCTGCACGCTGCGCGCATCGCGCATCGCCTCGCTTTTGCCGCCGTCGCCGAGATCGACGTTGACGTTGCCGCGCCGCGGCGTGTCGCTCTGCGCGACGTCCGCATCGACATGCAGCGTGAGTTTGCCGACGAAGAAGGTCAGCACGCTGAGGATGATGAACACGCGCAGCGGCGGCAGGTAACGCACGCGCTGGCCCGACAGATAGTTGACCGCGACGCGTCCGGGGACGAACAGATCGGCCAGGGTGCGGAAGATGCGGCCGTCCAGATGCCAGAACGACTCGAACACTTCCTCCGCCGCATGCGCGAAGCTGCGCAAGGGGTTGTGCGCGTGCTGGCCGCAGACGTGGCAGAAACCGCCCTGCAGCACCGTGCCGCAGTTGTCGCAGCGCGCGAGGGCGGAAGGGGCGTCGTGCGCGCTCAAACGGGCTCCGGGCGGGCGGATGGGCGGGGTGGGTAAGATACCAGCCCGCCCGCAACGGGTTTCGCGAAGCCCTGGCGGAGCGCTCGCTCCGTCGCTGGCTCCAACGCCGTCCTCGATGTCCGCTCACGATTTCGATCCATCTTCCGCCGCGTCTTCCGCCGCATCCTCCACATCTGCCGATGTCGGTAGCGACGCGCCGCGCTTCGCCGACCAGCTCCGGCGCACCGCCAAGCTCGCGGCGCCGTTGGTGGTGGGCCACGTCTCGACCGGGCTGATCGGTTTCGTCGATGCAGTGATCGCCGGCCGTCACGGCACGCAAACGCTGGCCGCGGTGTCGATCGGCACCGCCTTGTTCTGGATGCCGCTGATGGTGCCGATGGGCACGCTGATGGCCTTGCCCGCGGCGGTGTCGCAGGACGACGGCGCCGGTCGGCACGAGGCCATCGGGCCGCGTTTCCGTCAGGCCTTGTGGCTGGCGGCGGTGCTGGGGCTGGCGATGTGGGCGTTCCTGAGCGCGATCGTCCATGCCATGCCGGCAATGGGCATCGCCCCCGATATCCGGCCCGGGGCCGCGGCCTTCGTCGGCGGCATCCGCTGGGGCGTGCCGGCGCTCTCGCTATACCTGTGCATGCGTTATCTCTGCGATGGCCTGCATCACACCGTACCGACCATGCTGCTGGGCTTCGGCGGCCTGCTGCTGTTGATCCCGCTGGGTTACGGGCTCACGTTCGGCGCCGGGGGCATGCCCGAGCTCGGGCCGGCCGGTTTGGGCTACGCCTCGGCGATCACGATGTGGGTTCAGGCGATCGCCGCCGTTTGGTATCTCGCGCGCGCGCCGCGCTTCCGTGCGCTGGGCTTGTTCGCGCGCTGGGAGCCGCCGCGTTGGGCGCCGATTCGCGAATTGCTGGTCGTCGGCTTACCGATCGGGCTGGCCTGGTTGATGGAAGGCGGGTTGTTCATCGCCACGGCGCTGGTGATCGGTCGGTTGGGCGATGTGCCCGCGGCGGCGCATCAGATCGCGATCAACGTCTGCAGCCTATGCTTCATGGTGCCGATGGCGCTGGCGGAAGCCACCACGGTGCGGGTGGGCCATGCGCTGGGTCGCGGCGACCGCGACGGGCTGCGCCGCGCCGCCTTGGCCGGCTTCGCCTTGGCGCTGATGACGCAGGCGGTGTCCGGCGCCGCGCTGTGGTTCGGCAACGAGGCCATCGCCGGGCTCTACACCCGCGATGCGGCGGTGGCGAGCCTGGCCGCCACCTTGCTGTTGCTGGCCGCGGCGTTCCAGTTTCCCGATGGCCTGCAGGTGCTCGCGGCCGGGGCGCTGCGCGGCTTGAAGGACACCCGCATTCCGCTGCTGATCGCCGCGGTGGCCTACTGGGGCGTCGGTATGCCGCTGGGGGCGGTGCTGGGCCTGGGGATCGGCGGCTGGGTGCCGGCGCAGGGGCCTTGGGGCATGTGGTTGGGCCTGACCGCCGGCCTGGTGGTCGCGGCGGCCTTGCTGAGCGCGCGATTTTTGCGCCGTTCCCGTGCGATGGCGCTCGAATAAGCCAGCGACCGAGCCCGCCTCCGAACCCACGCCATCGTATCCGGCGCCGAGCGGGCGGTACCTGCCCCTGGTCGGAATGACCGATGGCGGATGACGCCGTGGCCGGCTTCGGCCAGACTTGGCGCCGTGGAATCCGCGATGGGCGCGGAACCCCGCCGAACGTACGCGCGATCCGTACGTATCGTCCGAAGGCGTTGGACGCCGGCTTCGGCAGAAGTCGCGCGCGAACGCACCGCAATCCTCACGGAGACACCCCGCAATGAGCACCCCGGCCAACCACGGCCCCGTCGCCAACTTTTTCATCTTCATTTGGGACGGGATGAATTTCACCCGTCGCCTCATCTTCAACGTGTTGTTCTTCGGCTTTCTCGCGTTCTTCGCCATGAGCCTCATCGTCGCGATGTTCAGCGGCGGGCCGCAGGGCGCGCGCTACGGCGACGGCACCACGTTGGTGATCGCGCCGGAAGGCGCCCTGGTCGAGCAATACACGGTCGACCCGACCACGCGCGCCCTGACCGAAGCCGTGGGCCAACACACGCCCCAGGTGCAATTGCGCGATCTGTTGCGCGCGATCGACGCCGCGAAGGACGACAAGAACATCGAGCGCATTCTGCTGCGCGTCGATCGCCTGCAGCCGACGGGCTACGCCTCGCTGCGCGAAGTCGCCGATGCGCTCGCTCGCTTCCGCGCCAGCGGCAAGCAGATCGTCGCGTTCGGCGAA
>JADZBF010000384.1 GCA_020852215.1 Lysobacter sp.
CGCCGTGGCGCCTGGGCGTGGGCGACGCGCAGTCCTCGGTCCCGCCGAAGGACGCCGTGCTGCGCTATGGCCCGATCGCCGCCGTGCCGGCCGCCCTGCGCGAAACCCGGTTCCAGGCCGGCGAACTGTTCGACATGTTCGCCCGCGCCTTCAAGGGCCGAATCGAGGTCAAGAACGCCGTTTCCGGGCCGATCGGGATCGCCCGGGCGGCCAATCTGTACGCGAAAAACGGGGTCGCGTGGTTCCTCAGCCTGCTCGCCGCGCTCAGTCTCAGCCTCGCGATCCTGAACCTGCTGCCCATCCCGGTCTTGGATGGGGGGCACCTGATGTATTACTTTATCGAGTTGGTCAAAGGCAGCCCGTTGAGCGAGCGCGCCATGATCGCGGGGCAATACGCCGGCATGGCGCTGTTGCTCGGCCTCATGGGGTTGGCGTTCTACAACGATCTGCACGGGCTGTTGCAATGACGCATCGACGCAGCCCGCCCGCTGCGGTCGCGCCCGCTTTCCCGGTCCGGTCGAGCCCCGAGGCCTTCGCTCCCCAAGGGGCGGGCGCCACGGACGCTCGATCTCGATGACGTCGCCCTCCCCGCCACCGCCGCTTACGCCGCCCGACTTTCCATTGGATGTACTGATGACGCCGTTGTTGATGACGCCGCCCTTCTCGGCGCGCATGCCGACCCGCCGCCTGCTCGCCCTCGCTCTGGCGACCGGTCTGGCCTCGCTCCACGCCGTACCCGCGCTGGCGCAATCGTCGCCTTCGACGCCGTCGGCCGATTTCACCGTCGCCGACATCCGCGTCGACGGCCTGCAACGCATCGGCGCCGGTACGGTTTTCACCTACCTGCCGATCGAACGCGGCGATACGGTCGATTCCGCCCGCATCGGCGAGGCCATGCGCGCGCTGTACAAAACCGGCTTCTTCGAAGACATCCGCATCGACCGCGACGGCGCGGACCCCAATAACGTGATCCTGGTGATTTCCGTCACCGAGCGCCCGGCGATCAATACGCTGACGCTGACCGGCAACAAGGACATCAAGTCCGAGGATCTGCTCAAGAACCTCAAGGACATCGGCATCTCCGAAGGCGAGACCTTCGACCGCCTGGCGCTGGACAAAGTGACGCTGGAACTCAACCGCGCCTACAACAACCGCGGCAAGTACAACGTCCAGATCTCGCCCACCGTCGCTCGACTCGACCGCAACCGCGTCGACGTGACCATCAAGGTCAACGAAGGCAAGGCCGCGCGCATTCGTCACATCAACCTCACCGGCAACGAGAAATTCGAGGAAGAGGACATTCGCGAGCGTTGGGAATCCAACGAAAGCAACTGGCTGAGTTGGTACCGCCGCGACGACCAGTACTCGCGCGAAAAGCTGTCCGGCGATTTGGAAAAACTCAACAACTTTTACCTCGACCGCGGCTATATCGACTTCAGCGTCGACAGCACGCAGGTCGCGATCAGCCCCGACAAGAAGGACATGTACATCAGCGCCGGCCTGACCGAAGGCGAGGTGTACGCCATCTCCGGCGTGAAGATCAGCGGCGACACCGTTTTGTCGGAAGAGCAACTGCAGAGGTACGTGCTGGTGAAAGAAGGTCAGACCTTCTCGCGCGCGTTCCTGGAGTTCACGTCCGATTCGATCGTCGCCGCGCTCGGCAACGTCGGCTACGCCTTCGCGCGGGTCAACCCGGTGCCGGAGATCGATCGCGAGAAACGCACCGTCGCGATCAATCTGCAGGTGATCCCCGGCCCGCGCGTGAGCGTGCGGCGCATCGCGTTCAAGGGCAATACGCGCACCACCGACGAGGCCCTGCGCCGCGAAATGCGCCAGTTCGAAGGCGCGTGGTATTCGCAGGCGGCGATCGACCGCTCCAAGGTGCGCTTGCAGCGCCTGGGCTTCTTCGAAAGCGGTTCGGTCGAAGCCGAAACCGTGCCGGTCGCCGGCAGCGACGATCAAGTCGACGTGGTGTTCAACGTCAAGGAAACCACTTCGGGCAGTTTCACCTTCGGCTTCGGCTATTCGCAGTTGTCGGGCCTGACCACCACCCTGCAGTTGTCGCAGAACAACTT
This sequence comes from Lysobacter sp., assembly GCA_020852215.1. Taxonomy (GTDB): domain Bacteria; phylum Pseudomonadota; class Gammaproteobacteria; order Xanthomonadales; family Xanthomonadaceae; genus Lysobacter_I. Next base: position 2,076 of record JADZBF010000384.1, read on the forward strand.
CCTGGGCACCGGTAACCAGCTCAGCGCCGAAGTGCAGCGCAACGTCTACCTGCAGCGCTATTCGTTCTCGTTCCTCAATCCGTATTTCACCGAGGACGGCCTGTCGCTGGGCTACAACCTGTGGTGGCGCGAGTTCGACAACTCCGACTTCAACACCGCGCAGTATTCGACCACCAGCGCCGCGTTCCAAACCGTGCTGGGCCTGCCGATCACCGAGAACGACACCGTATCGCTGGTGTTCGGCATCGATCGCAACAAGATCCTCGCGTCCTCCATCATCGGTTCGCCGCAGTCGCTGGTCGATTACATCGATGCGGTGGGTCAGCAGACGTTCCATTCCTGGCGCGCGGAATTGGGTTGGGCGCGCGATACCCGCAACGACTTCTTCACCCCGACCGCGGGCACCTATCAGCGCGTGTCGGCGGAAATCACGCTGCCGGGCTCGACCGCCGAGTATTACAAGCTCAATTACGAATTCTCGAAGTACTGGCCGCTGAATCGGTTCATGGTGCTCAACACCCGCTTCCAACTGGGCTACGGCGACAGTTACGGCAGCGATGCCGTTCGCGTCTTCTGCACCCTGCGCGGCAACCCGCCGCAGATCCCGAGCAAGCAATACACCGACGCAGACTGCGGGCCGAACGGCAGCATCGATCGCGTGTTGGTCGGTACCGGGCTGCCGATCTTCGAGAACTTCTACGCCGGCGGTACGCGTTCGGTGCGCGGCTTCCGCGACAACACCCTCGGCCCGACCGATCGCGCCGCGGGCAGTCTGTTCGCGCAGCCGGTCGGCGGCGCGTTGAAGACGGTCGGCGCGTTGGAAATGTACTTCCCGACCTTGCTCGATACGCCGGCCGCGCGCATTTCCGCGTTCGTCGACGTGGGCAACGTCTACAAAGACATCGACAGCTTCGACGCTGGCCAACTGCGCGCGTCCGCGGGCGTGGCCTTACTCTGGCGCGCGCCGGTGGGGCCAATTTCGATCAGCTATGCCGCACCGTTCAAGAAAGAAGACGGCGACGAACTGGAACGTCTGCAATTCACCTTCGGCGGCGCGTTCTGATGCCGGCGCCGCGCCTCGTCCGGTCGGTCTCGGCCTGAGCGCAGGCGCATGCCGATCGTAAGCCACACCGTCGCCGACCTCGTCGCACGCTTCGAATTGGAAGCGCGCGGCGACGCTTCGCGCACGATCGAAGGCGTGGCCACGCTCGCTCGCGCGGAGCCGACGCAGCTCGCGTTCCTCGCCAATCCGCGCTACCGCAGCCAACTCGACACCTGTCGCGCGGCCGCGGTAGTGATGCGCGCGGACGACGTCGACGGTTACGCCGGCACCGCATTGATCGCCAAAGACCCGTACGCCGCCTTCGCGAAGATCGCGGCTTTGTTCGAGGCGCGCGAACCGGCATCGCCCGGCATTCATCCGATGGCGGCGATCGATCCCACCGCCGAAATCTCGCCGCAGGCCAGCATCGGCGCCTTCGTCAGCATCGGCGCGCGCAGTCGCATCGAAGCCGGCGCCGCGATCGGCCCGGGCTGCGTGATCGGCGAGGACTGCGTCGTCGGCGAAGACAGCGAATTGGTCGCGCGCGTGACGCTGGTGCGGCGCGTGCGCTTGGGTAAACGCGTGTTGATCCACCCCGGCGCGGTGCTGGGCGCCGATGGTTTCGGTATCGCGATGGACCACGGCCGTTGGTTGAAAGTGCCGCAGCTCGGCGGCGTGCGCGTCGGCGACGACTGCGAGATCGGCGCCAACACCACCATCGATCGCGGCGCGATGGACGATACGGTGCTGGAAGAGGACGTTCGCCTCGACAACCAAATCCAGATCGGCCACAACGCGCGCATCGGCGCACACACCGCGATGGCCGGCTGCTCGGCGGTGGCCGGCAGCGCCACGATCGGTCGTTATTGCCTGATCGGCGGCGGCGCCGGCGTGCTCGGGCACCTCGAAATCTGCGACCGCGTGGTGATCACGGCGATGAGCCTGGTCACCAGCGCGATTCGCGAACCGGGCGAGTATTCCTCGGGCACGCCCTTGATGGACAACCGCTCCTGGCGCAAAAATGCCGCGCGCTTCAAACATCTCGACGCCCTGGCGCGCCAGCTCGGGCCACGCAGCAAGGATTCTTGATGACTTCCTCTTCGACGAGCACCGATCCTACGAGTACCGATCCAACGAGCACCGACCAGACGAGCGGCGACGCGAACGCGGTCCAGTGCGATCCCGTTCTCGACATCCCCAGTATCCAATCGCTGCTGCCCCATCGCTATCCGTTCCTGTTGGTGGACCGCGTGGTGTCGTTCGAACGCGGCAAGCGCATTCATGCGTACAAGAACGTCACGCTCAACGAACCGTTTTTCCAAGGCCACTTTCCGAACCGCCCGGTGATGCCCGGCGTGCTGGTGATCGAGGCGATGGCGCAAACCGGCGGTTTGCTGTTCCAACTCAGCGTGGGCGGGGACAATCTGTCCGAGAAATTGTTCTATCTGGTGAAGGTCGACAACGCGAAATTCACTCGCATGGTGGTGCCGGGCGACCGTCTGGATATGGAGGTCCAACTCAAGCGCCGCATCCGCAACATGGCGATGTACAGCGGCGTGGCGCGGGTCGACGGCGAGGAAGCGGCCTGCGCCGAATTCCTCTGCGCCGAGGCGCGAGACTGAGCGATGACCACCGTTATCCACCCCACCGCGTCGGTCGATCCCGCCGCCAAGCTGGGCGAAGATGTGCGCATCGGCGCCTTCACCTACATCGGCCCGGACGTCGAGATCGGCGACGGCACCACGATCGGCCCGCACTGCAGCGTGCACGGCCCCACGCGCATCGGCCGCGAGAATCGCATCCATGGCCACGCCGCGATCGGCGGCGAACCGCAGGACAAGAAATTCGCGGGCGAACGCGCCGAATTGTTCATCGGCGACCGCAACCAGATTCGCGAATTCGTCACCATCAATCGCGGCACCGGCACCGGCGGCGGCGTCACCCGCGTCGGCGACGACAACTGGCTGCTGGCCTACGTGCATATCGCCCACGACTGCCGCGTCGGCAACCAGTGCGTGTTCTCGAACAACGCCACGCTGGCCGGTCACGTCGATATCGACGATTACGTGATCCTCAGCGGTTTCGCGGGCGTGCATCAGTTCTGCCGCGTCGGCGCGCACGCCTTCATCGGGATGGGCGCCTTGGTCAACGGCGACGTACCGCCGTTTCTGATGGTGGCGAGCGAAGACTACGGCCGGCCACGCGGGATCAACTCCGAAGGTTTGAAACGTCGCGGCTTCGCGCCAGAACGCGTGTCGGCGATCAAACGCGCCTACCGCGCCCTGTACATGTCCGGCGCCAATCTCGCCGACGCCAAGACCCAACTGAGCGCGCTGGCCGCCGATAGCGACGACGTGCGCCGGTTTCTCGACTTCATCGAAAGCGGCGAGCGGCCGTTGGCTCGGTAGAGCCGGGAATCGGGAATGGAGAATCGGGAATAGTAGAGGCACAATCCCCGACTCTCTTCATTCCCGGGCGGGTTTCGTTTTTGACCATTCCCCCTTCCCCATTCCCGATTCCCGGCCCCAAGCGCATTGCGCTGGTCGCCGGCGAAACTTCCGGCGACCAACTCGGCGCCGGATTGATCGCGGAATTGCGCGCGCGTTTTCCGGATGCGGAATTCGCCGGTATCGGCGGCGCGGCGATGCGCGCCGAGGGCCTCGACGCATGGTACGACTGCGACGAATTGGCGGTGATGGGCTTGGCCGAAGTGCTGCGGCATTTGCCGCGACTGCTGAAATTGCGTCGCGCGCTGCGGCGCCGATTGCTGACCTGGAAACCGGACGTCTACGTCGGCATCGACGCGCCGGATTTCAATCTCGGCGTCGAGCGTTGGTTGAAAGAACGCGGCGTGCGCACCGCGCATTACGTCGGGCCGTCGGTGTGGGCGTGGCGCGAGAAACGCGCCGAGAAGATCGGCCGCAGCGCCGATCGCGTGCTGTGTCTGTTTCCGATGGAACCGCCGATCTACGCGCGTTACGGCGTGGACGCGCGTTTCGTCGGGCATCCGCTGGCCGATGCGATCCCGCTCGAACCCGATCGCGCCGCCGCGCGCGATGCGCTCGGTTTGGATGCGCAGGCGCCGACGCTGGCGCTGCTGCCCGGCAGCCGACTCGGCGAGATCGAGAAGATGCTGGCGATCTTCCTGGAAGCCGCGGCGCTGGTGCGACAACAAGTGTCCGCGCTGCGGGTCGTCGTGCCCGCGGCCACGCCTGCGTGCCGCGACGCGATCGACGCGCGCTTGCGCGACTTTCCAGATCTCGGCGATGCGGTGCGCGTGCTCGACGGCGACGCGCAGCGCGCGATGATCGCGAGCGACGCCGTGCTGCTCGCGTCCGGCACCGCCGCGCTGGAAGCGATGCTGTGCAAACGGCCGATGGTCGTTGGGCATCGCATTTCGCCGACGACCTATCGCATCGTCTCGGCCCTGGGCATGCTCAAAACCCGCTACGTCAGTCTGCCGAACGTGCTGGCCGGCGAAGGTTTGGTGCCGGAACTGCTGCAACACGACTGCACGCCGAGCAAACTGGCCGCCGCGCTGCTGCGCTGGTTCGGCCATCCCGCGGCGACGGATGCCGTGCTGCCGCGTTTCGAGGCGATCCACCGGCAATTGCGCTGCGATGCATCCGCGCGCGCGGCGGATGCGGTGGCCGAACTGTTGCAAATGCCGGGAACGGGGAATCAAGAATCGGGAATCGTCGGTCGCGCGCCCGACCCGACTCGCGACTCGCCGCATGGAGATGAGCCGGCGCAGTTCCAAACAACGCAATTCGAGCGGTCTTCTCTTCGCTGAGTCGTCCGCCGACTTGTCAGCAGACGCGCTCGAAGAACGGCGCGTTTCCGATTCCCCATTCCCCATTCCCGATTCCCGGCTGCTCATCGCCGGCGTCGACGAAGCTGGTCGCGGGCCGCTGGCGGGTCCGGTGACGGTGGCCGCCGTGATTCTGGATCCTGCACGACCGATCGCGGGCCTCAACGATTCCAAGAAGTTGACCGAAGCCGCGCGCGAAGCCTTGTTCCCGTTGATCGTCGAACGCGCGTTGGCCTGGCGCATCGAATTCGTCGAAGCGGACGAAATCGATCGGTTGAATATTCTGCAAGCCACGCTGACCGGCATGCGTCGCGCGTTGGAAGGTTTAGAACCGCGCGCCGAGGCCGCACGTATCGACGGCAACAAACTTCCGCGCGATCTGCCCTGCCCGGCCGAAGCGCTGATCGGCGGCGATGCGATCGAACCGGCGATCATGGCCGCGTCGATTTTGGCGAAAGTCGCGCGCGACCGACGCATGCGCGAATTGCACACGCTTTATCCCGAGTACGGATTCGACCGGCACAAAGGATATCCGAGCCCCGCGCATCTCGACGCCTTGAACAAGCACGGTCCCTGCGCCGAGCACCGCCGCAGTTATGCGCCGGTACGAGCGGCGATCGCGGCGCACACCGACTGACGCATCGCTGACGCGCGCGTAGAGCGCGACGATGCGACAAGATCGGCAAACGCTTACGCGACGCGGAGCGCATCCGGCGCATCGCGTTCGACGTAACTGATGTGGGTCCGATCGATGACGCGCGAACGCATCGCAACGTCCATCGATCACTCGCCATAGCGTCTCGTTTCCGAAGCGCGCGTTCTTTCGAAGCACATCGTCACCACGCCGCACACCGACACGCGGCGGCGGGCGCGTGCGCGAACGACGGCTCCACGAATCGAACGTTTTTCGCGATACGGCGAGAGCGCGCGCCGTCGTCGATCGGCCCCGAACGAACGCACTAACTCTCTCACTCACTCGCTCATGGAGATTCGCCGATGCAATCGTCGTTGTTCCGAAAACACCCACAGCCTCTGACACTCGCCATCGCGCTCGCGCTCGGCGCATGCGCTTCGCTCGCCGCGAGCGCCGCACCGCCGCAAGACGCCCCACCCGCATCGTCTCAGACGCCGAACAAAGCTTTGTTGTCCGCGATGCGCCGCGATCTCGGCCTCGATGCGCAACAGGCGATGCGTTATCTCGACGCCGAACGTTCCGCGATTGTGCGTACGCCGATGGCGAAGCGAAAGCTCGGCGGCCGCTATGCGGGTAGCTGGCTCGAAACCGACGGCCGCGGCGGATTCCGCACTGTCGTCGCCGCGACCGATGCCGCGAGCGCCGCGCAAGCGCGAACGCTGGGCGTCGAAACGCGGGTGGTGAAGCGCAGCTTGGCGCAACTCGACGCTGCGAAGTCGCAGCTCGATCGCGCGAACCGGCAACGCAAGCGCG